>NZ_JBQXEO010000029.1:0-84118 GCF_052601155.1 Micromonospora yongxingensis | reverse complement strand
GCGCTGCCCGGCACAGGTGTCTGTCTCACGCGCTGTCGACCTGATGGCGTCAACGAATCGGCCGACCGCGCGTCCGCCCCCGACTCAGCGGCTCAGGGCGGTCTCCCGCTCCATGTGCGACAGCTTCTCGGGATTGCGCACCGCGTAGAGGCCGGTGATGAGGCCGTCGTCGATGCGCACGGCCAGGACGGTGTCGAGCTCTCCGTTGAGCCGGACGATCAGCGCCGGGTAGCCATTGACCTGCGCCGGCCGCAGCGACGAGATGTCGACGATCCTGCCCCAGCCGCCAGCCAGCAGGCGGGCGACCTTGTCGGCGCCGACGATGGGCCGCGGGACGGCCTGCTTGACTCCGCCACCGTCGCCGAGCAGGACGACATCCGGGGCGAGGATGTCGAGCAGGCTCTGCAGATCGCCGGTCTCGACCGCCCGCTGGAACGCGTCGAGCGCGTACCGCGTCTCGGCCGCCGACACGACGTGGCGCGGTCGGCGCGCCGCGACGTGCGCCCGGGCCCGGTGGGCGATCTGACGGACCGCGGCGGGGCTCTTGTCGACGGCTTCGGCGATCTCGTCGTACCCGATGTCGAACACCTCGCGCAGCACGAACACCGCCCGTTCGGTCGGCCCGAGCGTCTCCAGCACCAACAGCATCGCCATCGAGACGCTGTCGGCCAGCGCGACGTCCTCGGCCACGTCGGGCGCGGTGAGCAGCGGCTCGGGCAGCCAGGGGCCGACGTAGGACTCTTTGCGGCGGCCGAGCGTACGCAGCCGGGTGAGCGCCTGGCGGGTGGTGATCCGGACCAGGTAGGCACGCTGATCCCGCACCGTGCCGAGGTCGACGCCCGCCCACCGCAGCCAGGTTTCCTGGAGTACGTCCTCCGCGTCGGCGGCGGAGCCGAGCATCTCGTACGCGACGGTGAAGAGCAGGTTGCGGTGGGCGAGGAACGCCTCGGTGGCCAGGTCCGGGCGGTCGTCCGGTGCGGCCTGTGGCGTGCCCACCATGGGTGACTCCTGTTCGCTCTCGACTGCGTCACCCACCAGATGCCAGACCAGGCCGCCCTGTGACACGTGCGGCCTGTGGCGGTCGTCACCCGGCCGCGCCGTCACAGACCCAGGCAGGCCGGCATCTCATGGTCGTCCGATCGAACAACGCGAGTGGAGGACGGAACCATGGACGCCCGATTCAACATGTTCGACAACGAGACTGCCATGAAGTTCGCCAAGCGGTTCGCGAACGCCGGCCAGGTGATCCAGCGATCGTCGCTGCCGACGTCCACGCAGGAGCTGGTGTCGCTGCGGGCCAGCCAGATCAACGGCTGCGGCTGGTGCATCGACATGCACACCAAGGAGGCCGTGGCGGCCGGTGAGAGCGCGGTACGGCTCAACCTGGTGGCCGCCTGGCGTGAGTCGACCGTCTTCACCGAGGCCGAGCAGGCCGCGCTGGCGCTCGCCGAGGAGGGCACCCGGCTCGCCGACGCCCATCAGGGCGTGTCCGACGAGACCTGGGCCCAGGTGCGCAAGCACTACGACGACGACCAGATCGCCGCGCTGGTCGCGCTGGTCGCCCTGATCAACGCAGCCAACCGGCTCGCCGTGATCGTGCACCAAAAGGGCGGTTCCTACCAGCCGGGCATGTTCGCCGCCGCGTTCGACTGAGTCGGAACCAGCCCCGGCCCCCGATCCAGGGGTGGACGGGCCGCTGAGCGCGGCCCGTCCACCCGGCAATGCTCAGTTACCCGGCGCCGCCGGCCCGGAACGCCACCCAGGCGTCGCTCATCCGGTCGGCCTGTCCTGCGGTGAACATGTTCATGCAGGAGTCCTGCGTGTAGTCCATGAAGTTGTGGATCGGGTCGAGCCCGGGTGCGGTGCAGGTGTCCGCGCCCAGCGGGCAGTCGAACTGGGGCATTGCCTCGCGGGGAGTGTCCGCGACGAAGTCGCCGGAGGCGGAGCATCCGTGCGCGAAGGTGTGCTCCAGCATCAGCCAGTGCCCGACCTCGTGCGTCAGCGTGTCGCCGAGGGCGTACTTGCCGGCCGTGCCACCGGGCATCGACTCGTCGAGCATCACGACGCCGTCGATGTAGTCACGGCCGTTGTTGTAACCCTTCGGGAAGTACGCCCAGCCGAGGAGCCCGCCGCCGATGTTGGCCGCGTACACGTTCAGGGTGCGGGAGTCACCGGTGTACAGCGCCTTCTTCATGTCCCGCTCGTTCTTGCCCGGCTCGACGGTGTACCAGGCGCTGTTCACCGTCCACGTGGTGTCGACGAGCGAGAACCGGAACGGCGTGTTGGAGGCGTTCGCCGCCGTGCGGCCCGCGAACGAGTCGTTCAGCACCGTCATCTGCGCCGCGATGAGGCTCTTCCACCTGGCCGTCTCGGCTGCGCTGAGGGCGTGGTCGGAGACCATGTGGAAGACGGTCGGCACGGTGACGCTGCCGTCGGCGAGGCGCGGGGCGTCCTTGATCACGCCGTAGGCGTTCGCCTCGTTCTTGGAATACAGCTCCGGCTCCTGCGCGGTGGCGCCCTCGGCGACGCGGGCCGCGCTGTGCTCGTCGGCACCCGGCTCACAGGCCGCGACACCCGGGGAGACGGTCGCGGGCGCTGCCGTGCCCACCGCACCGTAGGCGCCCCCGGACGCCAGGAACGTCGCAGCGGTGGCGGTGAGAACCGCCAGTCGGAAAGTCGATCTCCTGTGCATCGTTGCACCTTTCAGGGAGGCGGTGCGGGTCGACGCATGGTTGTCATGACCGGGTCGATGACGTCGTCGTTTGGGTATGAGACCACGTCGATGACATCGACAAAAGACCCTCTGAGCAGGGCTGATGTCGATGTAACAGAAGGAGGACGCCGAGCGCTGTTTGGTTTCGCGGGCCGAAATGACGGGACTTCAGAGGACCCGGGTGACCTGCTCGGCGGCGATCAGTGCCTCGCGCCCCGCCGGGTCGAGGTTGGCGCTGATCACCACGGACGCGCCAGCGGAGAGCGGAGCCAGCAACCACTTCAACGGCTGCTCGTGCTCGGCGGCGTCCACCAGCAGCCGGTCCCCGGCACGCAGGTCCAACATCGTTGCGATTTCCTGGGCGAGCGCGCCCCACTGGCCGTAGGTGGTGCCGTCCGCGCTCGCCGGGTCCGACGGGTGGATTGCGGTGTGGTCGGGCGTGACGTCCGGGTGCCGGAGCACCTCGGCGGACCAGTCGAGCCAGCCCAACGGCACGTCGGCCAGCGACCCGGGCCCGGTGCCGACGAGGTAGCGGTGCGGTGCGTCGGGCACGTCCTCCAGCCAGTCGTCCTGCCGCTCGGGGGTCACGAAGACGGCGTCGAAAGGCCGGTCACCGCCCGGTTCGAGCACCGGCAGGCCCGCGGTGGCGCGAGGCCGGAACGACACCGCCAGGCCGGAGGCCCAGGCCCCCAGCAACACCGCGGCGGTACGCCAGTGCGGCGGCAGGAGCACCGCGACGCGGCTGCCGGGGCCGAGCCCGCAGCCGTCCCGCAGCAGACCCGCGCTGCGTGCCGCCCAGGATCCGACCTGGTGGGCGGTCAGGTCGACGCGCTCGCCGGTCGCCTCGTCGCGGTAGCTGAGCAGCGGGCGCTCGACGTCGGCGGGCCGGGCCGCCAGGTCGGCCGTGACGGTTCGCTGCATCTCCACGCTCCCAGGTGACGACGTCGGAACCACCCTACTCAACGACTTTGGTCGTGCTCGTCGTCGGCCGATGGCCGTAGCGGCCGTCCGGGTGGCCGGCGCACGGTGCGGATGACCCCGAAGGAGCATCCATGTCGACCGAGCCCCGCCGACCCCTCACCGACCCCGTGCGTCGCCGGCTCGTACCCGTGGTCGCGTTGCTCCTGCTCGCGCCCTGGGCCGCGGAGTGCTCGTGGGGTGGGTTCACCCTCGACGACTTCCTCCCGGTGCTGATCTTCCTCGGACCGATGTACGGAGGGGCGGCGATCCTGATCCGGGAGACCGCCCGGCACCTCGGCGCGGGTTGGCCGACGATCGTGCTGCTCGCCGCCGCGTTCGGCGTGCTCCAGGCCGGCCTGGTCGACCAGTCGCTGTTCAATCCCGGCTACCTCGACGACACGGAGTACGCCGACACCCGCGCCGCCGCCGAGGCGACGCTGGTGCCGGGGCTCGGGTTCAGCCTCCGGCAGGCCTTCGACTACGTGGGCAACCACATCGTGCTGACCATCTGCGCCCCCATCGTGCTCGTCGAGTCGTTCCTCGGGTCGGACCGCCGGCTGCGGCCGTGGCTGGGCCGGACCGGGCTTGCCGTGGTCGCCGTGCTCTACCTGCTGGGCAGTCTGCTCATCTTCTCGGACAGCGGCCGGAAGGGGTTCCTGGCCAGCCCGCTCCAGTTGACCTTCGCCGCCGCGCTGGTCCTCGCACTCGTCGCGGTGGCCCTGCTGCCCCGCTGGCGTCGCCCCCGTCCGCGACGCGCCCGCCGGGCACCGCATCCGCTCTGGGTGGGCCTGGTGGTCGTCCTCGTCCACCTCGGCACCGATCTGACACCCGGCTGGCCGGGGGTGGGCATCGCGCTGGCGCTCGCCGCCACCGTCGGGGGCCTGGTGGCGTACTGGTCGTCCCGCGCCGACTGGGGGCAGCGGCACGTGCTCGTCGCCGGCTCGGCGAGCCTGGTCACCGCCGCCGCGTTCGCGTACCTGGTGCCGCCGTACTCCCCGGCGTCCCCGGCGGCGGCCCTGGCCGGCGACGTCGCGGTCACCGTGGTCACCGTGGCCCTGACAGGTGGTGCCTGGTGGCGACTGCGCCGCACGTCGTCCGCTGTTCACGTCGCCCCGAGCTGATGCTGCCCAGCGGATGACCGGCGAATCAGCCCGGCAGCTCCGGGCCGCCTTCGAGCAGTGGGGCCAGGAGGTCGCCGTACTCCTCGACCCGATCCAGGGCCTCGGCGGCGGTGAACTGGCGGACGGCCGGCTTCCGGCCGCGAGCGCCGGCCTCGACCTCGTCCCAGGTCAGCGGGGTGGAGGCGGACGGCACTCGCTGCGCCCGCAGCGAGTACGGCGCCACGGTGGTCTTCGCCGCGTTGTTCTGGCTCCAGTCGATGAAGACCTTCCCGGGGCGCAGGTTCTTCGCCATCTTCGACACGATCAGCTTCGGGTGCGCCTTCTCCAGCTCCTGGGCGATGCGCTTGGCGTAGTCGGAGACGACATCAGCGGACTGGGTGCCCGCGATCGGGCAGCAGAGCTGCATGCCCTTCTTGCCGGAGGTCTTCGGGTAGCTGTCGATGCCGTCGTCGGCGAGCCGGTCGCGCATCAGCACCGCCACCGGGCAGCACTCGGCGAGCCCCGCCGGCGGCCCCGGGTCCAGGTCGACGACCATCATGTCCGGGTGCGTGCCGACCCTCCACTGCGGCGTGTGCAGCTCCAGCGCGGCCAGGTTGGCCAGCCAGACCAGGGTGGGCAGGTCGTCGGCGACGACGTAGTCGATGGTCTCCCGGCCCTTCGTCGACCCGGGTGCCGGCAGCGTCTCCACCCGCACCCAGTCCGGCGTCGCCGCCGGCTTGTTCTTCTCGAAGAAGGACTTGTCGTCCACGCCGTTGGGAAACCGGATCCTGGTCAGCGCCCGGTCCCGCAGGTGCGGCAGCAGCACCGGGGAGACGCGGGTGTAGTAGTCGATCACTTCGCCCTTGGTGAAGCCGGCCGCCGGATAGAGCACCTTGTCCAGGTTGGACAGCTCCAGCGCGCGACCCTCGACGTCCACCCGCAGCCGGTCAGCCGGCATCGTCGACCTCCTCCGGCGGCTTGTCCGGGCGCAACCGCAGCACCCGGGGGAAGCGCAGCCGGCCGTCCGGGGTGCGCTGGCCGTACTTCACCTCCACCACCACCCGGGGAGTTACCCAGATGGCGCCCCGGGCATCCTCGCGCGGCACACCCGGCGCGAACGGTGACACGCCGGAGCGTAGCGGCTCCAGCTCGGCGAGGAGTTGCCGTTCGATGGCGGCACCGATGCCGCCGCCGACCCGACCCCGGTAGATGAGCCGGCCGTCCGGGCCGGGCACGCCGACCAGCAGGCCGCCGATCCGGCGGGCACCCGGCCGCCAGCCGCCGATGACGAAGTCGCCGGTGACCTCCAGCTTGACCTTCAACCAGTCCGGCGAGCGCACGCCGGGGCGGTAGACCGCGCCGATCCGCTTGGCCATCACCCCCTCCAGACCGTGCTCACCGGCCGCCTCGTAGGTGGCCGGGCCGTCGGCGAACATCGGGGGCACCGCCCACCGGGCACCGCCGAGGGCGAGCCCGTCCAGGGCCTCCCGGCGGCGCTCGTACGGCCAGCCGGTCAGGTCGTCACCGTTCAGGCGGAGCAGGTCGAAGATCATGTACGTCACCGGTATGACCGCCGCCAGCCGTGCCGCCTTGGCCCGGTCCCGCACGTGCATGCGTTCGGCCAGTGCGGTGAACGAGGGCTGCCCGCCCTCGCCGAGCAGCACCACCTCGCCGTCGAGCAGTGCGTCGTCGACCTGCTCGTGCAGGGTGGCCAGTTCGGGGTACGCGGTGGTGATCTCCACGCCGGAACGGGCATACAGGTGCTGAACACCGCCGGAGATGTCGGCCAGGGCGCGTACGCCGTCCCACTTGAACTCGTACGCCCAGCCGTCACCCGCCGGGAGCGGCCCGGTCATCGCGAGCATCGGCTTGAGCGGCGCGCCGGGCACGACCCGACTGTAGTAGCAGCGCGAACACCTCGCGTCCGGTTCCTCGGGATGCGAGCATGGTCGATACCGGCGAAGGGAGCGCAGGATGCGGGCAATCTGGAAGGGAGCCGTGTCGTTCGGGCTCGTCTCGATCGGGGTGAAGCTCTACTCCGCGACCGAGGAGAAGGACATCCGGTTCCACCAGGTGCACCGCGAGGACGGTGGCCGGATCCGCTACAAGCGCACCTGCTCGGTCTGCGGCGAGGAGGTCACCTACGACGACATCGCCAAGGGCTACGACATCGGCGGTGGCGAGATGGTCATCCTCACCGACGAGGACTTCGCCGACCTGCCGCTGACCAGCTCCCGCGCGATCGACGTGCTGGAGTTCGTCCCGGCCGAGCAGGTCGACCCGATCCTCTACAACAAGGCCTACTTCCTGGAGCCCGACGGCGCGGCGACCAAGCCGTACGTGCTGCTGCGCGACGCGCTGATCGAATCGGAGCGGGTGGCCATCGTCAAGGTGGCGCTGCGCCAGCGGGAGCAGCTCGCCACGCTGCGGGTCCGCGAGGGCGTGCTGCTGCTCAACACCATGCTCTGGCCGGACGAGATCCGGACGGCGGACTTCGGCTTCCTCGACGAGGACCTGAAGGTGCGCCCGCCGGAGCTGGCGATGGCCAGCTCCCTGATCGACTCGATGACCGGCGAGTTCGAGCCGGACGTCTTCACCGACGACTACCGGGCGGCGTTGCAGGAGGTCATCGACGCCAAGGTGGAGGGTCGCGAGGTCGTCCAGCCGGAGGAGGTCGAGGAGGCCCCGGCCGCGGCGGTGGACCTGATGGCCGCTCTGAAGGCGTCGGTGGAGCGCGCGAAGGCGGC
Organism: Micromonospora yongxingensis; assembly: GCF_052601155.1. Lineage (NCBI taxonomy): Bacteria > Bacillati > Actinomycetota > Actinomycetes > Micromonosporales > Micromonosporaceae > Micromonospora > Micromonospora yongxingensis. The sequence goes on along the minus strand of NZ_JBQXEO010000029.1, from coordinate 76,598 downwards.
CCGCGGCGAACCGGCTCGCGGCGGCGGTGGAGGCGGCGAACCGACGCCCATCTCGTCGGCCCGCTCGGCGAAGAAGGCAGCCGAGAAGAAGGCGGCCAAGGCACCGGCCAAGAAGACGGCCGCGAAGAAGACCGCCGAGAAGAAGGCGGCCGAACCGGCGAAGAAGACCGCCGCGAAGAAGACTCCGGCCAAGAAGGCCGAACCGGCGAAGAAGACGGCGGCCAGGAAGGCCGCACCCCGCAAGACCGCCTGACCGTACGGCAGCGCCGACGGCGTCCGCCGGACCGGGTACGCTCCGCCGGCCGTTGGCCACCGGAGGAGCCCGCCATGCCGTACACCCCTGACCTGGACCGGTTGTTGACGCCGGGAGCCCGCTTCACCGACGAGCACGGGGCGTACCTGATGGAGGCCCACCCGGTGGGCGACATCGTGCTGCCGACCGGCCGGGTCGTGGGGTGTGACCCGCTGGTCTGCCCGGAGGCCGAGCCGTACACGGTCGGCGTGCCGCCGGGGCGGCATCCCGCCCGGGCGTGGGTGGCGGTGGTGCTCCGGGAGGACGCCGAGGTGGACAGGCGGGTGGCCGCACTGGAGCTGGTCATCGAGGAGGAGCCGACGGTCCGCTGGGAGCTGGCCGTCGCCGGCGACCAGGACGTCGCGACCCTCGGCGCGGACGACTACTTCGGGTACGGGGTGGACGCGGGCGCCGGCACCCTCGCCGACCCGACGGCCCTCACCGCGCTGGAAGGCTGGGACGAGGACCGGGTGGAGGAAACGTTCATCCCGGCCGAACCGCCCGCCTCGCCGGTCCCGGGGTTGATCACCGCGGTCCTGGACGAGGCCACCGGCGCCAACGTCGTCACCGTCGCCACGGGCTGGGGTGACGGTTGTTACGGCACCTGGATCGGGCGGGCCGCCGACGGTCGGGTGACCTCGTTCGTGACGGACTTCATGGTGGTCCCGGATTAGTCGCCCCGAAGGGTCCGGAACGACGCCGGAGGGCGATTCGACCGGTCCGGGGCGGGCACAGCGGGCCGCCGGGCGGGTACCGTGTGCGTCGGCTTTCCCCCCGGCACCGCGTGCCGGCCACACCTTCGCAGCAGGGAGTCGACGACGTGAGCGAGCGCACGCAGCAGAACCGGTCGGAGGGCCAGGGCCCGGCAACCAAGGCGGGTCGCCGCCTGGCCGCCCAGCTGGCGGCGCAGAAGGCGGCCGAGGCGAAGCGGCGTCGCCAGGCGTGGGCCGGCGGGCTCGCCGGTGTCGCCGTGGTGGCGCTGCTGATCACCGTCTTCGTGATCGTCGGGAACAACGACGACAAGCCCACCAACCAGGCCGGCGCGACCCCGTCCGCGTCCGCCCCGGCCCCGGACGCGGCCGGCGCGCCCCCCGCCCCGCAGCTGCCGGAGGGTGCCGACCCGGCGCTGGGCAGCAAGCCGACCGTGACGGCCGGCAAGGGTGAGCTGAAGAAGCTCACGGTCACCCCACTGATCAAGGGCACCGGCCCGGCGGTCGCGAAGGGTCAGACCATCACCACCAACTACGTGGGCGTGTTCTTCAAGGACGGCAAGGAGTTCGACTCGTCCTGGACGGGCGGCCAGCCGGCTTCCTTCCCGATCGGCGTGGGTCAGGTCATCCCGGGCTGGGACCAGGGTCTGGTCGGGGTGACCGTGGGCAGCCGCGTGCAGCTCGACATCCCGGGCGAGCTGGCGTACGGCAACGACGAGGCCGCAGCCGGCGGGCGGCCGACCGGTCCGCTGCGCTTCGTGGTGGACGTGCTCGCCGCCCAGTGACCCGTCCGGATCGCCCCGGTTGTCGCCCGGCCGCGATGCAGTTGTTCACATGGGGCTTCCGGCCCGTCACCCACCGGCAGTAGGTTCGGCGTCACCCCGGGCGGTTCGCCGCCCGGGGTGACCATCCGGACGGGGACGCGGAGGTGCACGTGACGGCGCTGGACGAGCCTGGGCGTACGGCCCGGTTGATGTGGACGCACTTCGAGCCGGTGCACGCGGTCACCTACTTCCACCCCCGGGCCCGCGCCGCGTACGAGGCCGTGGGGCTGCGCGGCTACTGGCGGGGCTACTTCGCCGGCCGTGCCGCACCGCTGGGCGCCACCGAGGCGCCCCCGGTGATCGCCGCCTTCTTCAACTTCGCACCGCCGATGGTGAGCCGGGCGCTGCCGGCGGTGTGGCGGCTGGCCACGCCGCAGGAGGCGCTGCGCGCCCGCCTGACCGGTGCCGTGCAGGCCCTGGCGGAGCTGACCTACGAGCTGCCCGAGACGCGCCTCGCGGAGGCCGCCGACCTGCTGGAGCGGGCCGCCTCGGCGGTGCAGGCCGCCGGCCGCGTGCTCGGCGCGGTCAACGCGGCGCTGCCGGTCGGGGAGTACCCGCTGGCCCGGCTCTGGCAGGCCGCGACCACGCTGCGCGAGCACCGGGGCGACGGGCACGTGGCGGCGCTGGTGGCCGCCGGCCTGGACCCGGTCGAGACGCTGGCCTGGCGCGTCGCCGTCGACATGTCGCCGCAGAACCTGCTCGGCCGGGGCTGGTCCGAGGAGCAGTGGCGGGCCGCTCGTGAGCGGCTGGCACAGCGGGGCTGGCTGACCCCCGACGGCGCGGCCACCGACCACGGCCGGGCCGGGTTCCAGGCCGTCGAGGACGCCACCGACCGGGCCGCCGCGCACCCGTGGGAGGCGCTCGGCCGGGACGGCACGGACCGGCTGCGGGAGCTGCTGGAGCCGATCGCCCGGTCCTGCCACACGGTGATCCCGGAGGGCAGCCCGATCGGGCTGCCCGCGCTGCCCGGCTGACCGGAGGGCCACCCGTCGGGCAGGATGGGCCCGTGGTGGATGCGGTGGTCTTCGACCTGGACGGCGTGATCGTGGATTCCGAACCGGTGTGGGAGGAGGTCCGCCGGGCGTACGTGGCGGCGCACGGCGGAACCTGGCAGCCGGACACCCAGCGCCGGCTGATGGGCATGAGCACCGGCGAGTGGGCCCACTACCTCAGTGGCGAGTTGGGCGTGGACCGTACCGCCCGGCAGGTCGCCGACGAGGTGGTCGAGGAGATGACCCGGCGCTACCGGGAACACGTACCGCTGATCGACCACGCCGACCGGGTGGTACGCCGGCTCGCCGGTCGGTGGCCGCTGGGTTTGGCCAGCTCGTCGCCGACCCGGCTGATCGCGGCGGCGCTCGCGGCCACCGGGCTGACCGACGCGTTCGCCACGACCCTGTCGACCGAGGAGACCGAGCGGGGCAAGCCCGCACCGGACGTGTACCTGGCCGTCGCGCGCCACCTGGGCCTCGACCCGGCCCGCTGCGCGGCGGTGGAGGACTCGTCCAACGGCGTGCGGTCGGCGGCCGCAGCGGGGATGCGGGTGGTGGCGGTGCCGCACGGCGCGTACCCGCTGGACCCGGACGCAGCCGGCCTGGCTGCGGTGACGCTGGGCCGGATCGGTGAGCTGACCCCGGAGACGATCGACGCGCTCGCCGGCTGACCCGCCGGGTGCGCGGCGTCACGTCCGTCCGGTCCCTGCCGCCCTGTCCACGGTTATACGGTTTTCGGAGGGCCGGAGGGATCGGCATGACGGGGACTGAGCGGGGTACCGCAGCCGGCGGTGCTCGATCCGGGTGCCGGGCGCCGGACGGGTGAGGAGACCACGGATGAAAGCCATCGTGTACGAGCGCACCGGCGACCCTTCGGTGCTGGAGCTGGTCGACCGGGCGGTGCCGGAGCCGGGCGCGGGCGAGGTCCTGGTCCGGGTGGCGGTGTCGGGGGTGAACCCGACGGACTGGAAGTTTCGCCGATCCTCGCCGCCGCCGGCGGGATGGCAGATCCCCGGGCAGGACGGCGCGGGCGTGGTGGAGGCCGTCGGCGCGGGGGTGGACCCGGATCGGATCGGCGAGCGGGTCTGGATCTGGGAGGCCGCCTGGCAGCGGCCGTGGGGCACCTCGGCGGAGTACACGCTGGTGCCGGTCCGGCAGGCGGTCCGCCTCGGTGACGCCTCGTTCGACCTGGGGGCCAGCCTGGGCATCCCGTTCCTCACCGCGCACCGGTGTCTGACGGCCGGCGAGTTCATGCCGGACTCGCTGCGCCCCGGCGCGCTCGCCGATCACACCGTGCTGGTGCAGGGCGGGGCGGGCGCGGTCGGCAACGCCGCGATCCAGCTCGCCCGGTGGGCCGACGCCACGGTGATCGCCACGGTGAGCAGTGCGGAGAAGGCGCAGCTCGCGGCGGCGGCCGGCGCGTCCTTCGTGATCAACTATCGCGATCAGGACGTGGTCGAGGAGGTCCACAAGATCGCTCCCGACGGTGTGCACACCATCGTCGAGGTCTCCCCGTCCCGGAACGCCGCGACGGACGTGCAGGTGATCCGGAACGCTGGCGCGGTCTGCGTCTACGCCGACGGCGACGGGCCGGAGGTGAGCCTCCCGACCCGACCGTTGATGATGCGCAACGCCCGGTGGCAGTTCGTGCTGGTCTACACGGAGCCGAAGGCGGCCAAGGCACACGCGGTGCGGGACGTTGCCGCGGCGGCCGACCAGGGCGGCATCCGGGTCGGGGCGGACGCCGGCCTACCGCTGCACTACCACCCGCTGGCCGAGACGGCTGCGGCACACCAGGCGGTGGAGAACGCGGCGGTGGGCAAGGTGTTGATCACCACGAGCGACGCCTGATCGGGTCGCCGACCCACGCGATTTCCCCATCATCAGGACAGAGGCGAACAACTTTCGCAACAATGACGGTGCGGGTCGCCCCGCATGTAAAGGGCGGCCCCGGCGCGGTGCGAACGCCGGGGCCGCCCCCCTGGGGAGGAATGTTCAGGAGACTCCTCTGCCCAACAGGCGACGGTGCCCGGAAAAACGTTACGGGGCTGTCAGCTCCCGGACAGTCAGCTCGCCCCCGGCGTACCGCGAACGGACGACCTTCTTGTCGAACTTGCCCACGCTGGTCTTCGGCACCGCGTCGATGAACGCCCACCGCTCGGGCAACTGCCAGCGGGCCACCGAGCCGGCCAGGAAGTCGCGCAGCTCCTCCGCCGTCACTGAGGCACCCTCCCGGACGACCACGGTGGCCAGCGGCCGCTCGTCCCACCGCTCGTCCGGCACACCCACCACGCACGCCTCCAGCACCGCCGGGTGGGCCATCAGCGCGTTCTCCAGCTCCACCGACGAGATCCACTCACCGCCGGACTTGATGACGTCCTTGGCCCGGTCCGTCAGGGTCAGGTACCCGTCCGCCGACAGGGTGCCCACGTCGCCCGTCCGCAGCCAGCCGTCGCGGAACTTCTCCTCGTCGGGGGCGTCGTCGCCCACGTACCGGGCGGTCACCCACGGCCCACGGACCTCCAGCTCACCCACGGCCGTGCCGTCGGCGGGCATCGGCTCGCCCAGCGGGCCGACGATCCTCGCCTGCACCCCCGCCGGCACCCGGCCCTGCGTGTAGCGGTAGCGCCACGCCTCCTCACCGGTCACGCCGGCCGGCGGGCGGGAGACCGAACCCAGCGGGGACATCTCCGTCATGCCCCAGGCGTGGATGACGTCGATCCCGTGCCGCTCGTCGAACGCGTGCATCAGCGCCGGCGGGCAGGCCGAGCCGCCGACGATCACCTCCTTGAGCGAGGAGGTGTCCACGTCGTGGCTGTCCAGGTAGGCCAGCAGGTCCGTCCAGATGGTCGGCACCGCGCCGGCCAGGGTGGGCCGCTCGGCGGCGATCATCTCGGCGATCGGCGCGGCCTGGAGGAACCGGTCCGGCATGATCAGCGACGCGCCGGAGAGGAACGCGGCATACGGCAGACCCCACGACATCGCGTGGAACATCGGCACGATGGCCAGCTCCCGGTCGGTCGGCGCGAGCCCGAAACCCTCCGGCGTGCAGACCTGCAACGAGTGCAGGTAGATCGACCGGTGCGAGTAGGCGACACCCTTCGGGTTGCCGGTCGTGCCGGAGGTGTAGCAGAGCGCCGCCGCGTCCCGCTCGTCCACCTCGGGCCACTCGAACACCTCGGGCCGGTCGGCGAGCAGCGCGTCCCAGTGGTGCACGGCGATCCGGTCGCCGGCCGCCTCCACCAACGGTGCCGGGTCGCCGCCACCGACGACCACCACGTGCCGCACCGTGGTCAGCTCGCCGATCACCCGGGCCAGCAGCGGGATGAGCGTGCTGTCGACCAGCACCACCCGGTCCTCGGCGTGGTTGGCGATGTAGGTGACCTGGTCGGGAAAGAGCCGGATGTTGAGGGTGTGCAGCACCGCGCCCATGCTCGGCACCGCGAAGTAGGCCACCAGGTGCTCGTTGTTGTTCCACATGAAGGTGGCGACCCGTTCGTCGCCGGTCACCCCGCACTCGTCGCGCAGCGCGTGTGCCAGCCGGGCGGCCGACCGCCCCACCTCGGCGTACGTCATCCGGCGGGGTTCCGCGCCGGTCCAGGTCACCACCTCGGCCGTGCCGTGCACGGTGGCGCCGTGGTCGAGGATCCGGGAGATCTGCAGGGGGGCGTCCATCATCGTGCTACGCATGGGTAACAAGCTAGTGTCGGCGGTCACACGTTGGGAACCCCCGTAAATTGTCGCAGGTGAGCATCTCCTGGGCCGACTCGTACGTGGGACAGCTGCGCGCGCTCGCCGGGGACCGGACGCTGATGTTCGTCGGCGCCCGCGCCGTGGTCCGCGACAACGCCGGACGCATCCTGCTGATCCAACGCTCGGACAACGGCCAGTGGGCCATGCCGGCCGGGGCGATGGAGCTGGGTGAGTCGATCGCGGACTGCGCGGTGCGGGAGGTCCGTGAGGAGACCGGGCTGCGGGCGCTCCGGGTCTCCGCGTTCGCCCTCTACACCGGCCCGGACCGGACCAGCACCAACATGTACGGGCACACGTACCAGGTCTTCACCACGGCGTTCCGGGTGGACGAGTGGGACGGGCAGCTCTCCCGGGTCACCGACGAGACCACCGACGCCGGCTTCTTCCCCCCGGACCGGTTGCCGGCCCCGCTCTCCGTCTCGGTCACCGAGACCCTGGCCGACCTGGACGTCTTCGAGCAGACGAACCGGCTGATCCTCAAGTAGGGCGGCCCCGGGGTCACCGACCCCGGGGCCGTGCCTCACTGCGGGTGGCGGATCCCGGCGAAGAACCCCTCCTGGATCCAGTTCGGGTACGCGACCGGCAGCTTGGTGGCCTCGTCCAGCTCGGTGAGGTCCTGCTCGGTCAGCGTGAGGTCCGAGGCGGCGATGTTGTCCACCAACTGCTCGTGCTTGCGCGCACCGACGATCACGCTGGTCACGGCCGGTCGGGACAGCAGCCAGGCGACCGCCACCCGGGCCGGGCTCACCTCGTGCCGCTCGGCGACACCCTTGAGCACGTCGACCACGGCGAAGGCGTGCTCCGGGTCGAACGGGGTGAAGCTGGCGTAACCGGGCTGGGCGCTGCGCGCGCCACTGTCGGCGACGGCACCGTCCCGGCTGACCTTGCCGGAGAGGAAACCACCGGCGAGCGGGCTCCACACGGTCAGCCCGACGCCCTCGTCGAGCGCCATCGGCACCACGTCGCGCTCCACGTCGCGGCCCAGCAGGGAGTAGTACTCCTGCACCGAGACGAAGCCGGCGAGCTTCTCCCGGGCGGAGATGCCCAGCGCCTTGGACATCTGCCAGGCGGCGAAGTTGGCGGCGCCGATGTAGCGGACCTTGCCCTGCCGGACCGCGTCGTCCAGGGCCCGCAGCATCTCCTCCATCGGGGTGACCTGGTCGAAGTTGTGGATCTGGTACAGGTCGATGTGATCGGTGCCCAGCCGGCGCAGGCTGTCCTCCAGGTTCTGCATGATGTGCAGCCGGGAGGTGCCCACGTCGTTCGGGCCGGGGCCGGTCCGCGAGTGCACCTTGGTGGCGAGCACGACGTCGCGGCGCCGCTTGCCGAGCGCCTGGCCGAGCAACTCCTCGCTCTCGCCGTCGCTGTAGCCGTCGGCGGTGTCGATGAAGTTGACCCCCGCGTCCAGCGCGGTGTCCACCATCCGCTGCACGTCGGGCAGCGCCAGCCCGCCGAGGGTCCCCCAGAGCGGGTGCCCGCTGCCACCGAAGGTCATCGCGCCGAGCGAGATCTCCGAGACGTACACCCCGGTGGTGCCCAACAGTCGGTACTTCACGTGTTGCTCTCCTCATGGTGCGGGGGTCGGAGGCCGAGGTCAGGGCTCCGTGGTCACAATGTCGGACACTGTGTCCGGCAATGAGCGTACGTCGCCCGCCCCACCCCCGGCCACCTAGGATTCCGGCTATGCCCTCGATCACCCGCCGCCGCCCCCGCAACCCCGACGGCCGAGCCGCCGTCGAAGCGCGGGTGCTCGCGGCCACCGAGCGGCTGCTGAAGGAGGGGATCCGCTTCACCGACCTCGGCGTGCAGCGCATCGCCGCCGAGGCCGGCGTGGCGCGGTCGACCTTCTACACCCACTTTCGGGACAAGAGCGAGCTGCTCATGCGCCTCGCGGGCACCATGCGGGAGACGTCCTTCGACCGGATCCGCGACTGGGATCCGGGCGCGCCCGGCGACCAACTCGAGGTGCTCAGTGAGGTCTTCGTCGACGTGATCCGCATCTACCGCACATACGCCCCGGTGCTTGCGGCGGTCACCGAGGTCGCCGCGTACGACGAGACGGTCCGGGACTACTGGGCCGCCGGGCTGCAACAGTTCGTGGCGCGCACCGTGGAGGCGCTCCGCGCCGAGCAGGAGGCCGGGCGCACCCCCGCGAGCATCGACGTGGAGACAGCCAGTCGGCTGATCGTGATCGGTGGCGACCGCTTCCTCGCCGATCACGTCAGCGCCACCTCGGCCGACCCCGACACCGACGCGGCGGCCGCCCGAGAGTTGGCCGCGACCTGGTGGTACGGCGTCTACCGCCGCCCCGCCTGACCCCGCGATGATCGCCGGCCTTCAGCCGGCGTTCGGGCCGAACTGTTCGGTGAAGCGGCCGGTGAACAGGTCGGTGCCCTTGTACTCGGAGACCGTCGCGGCAGGGACGACGGCCGGGCCGTCGGGCGTGGGCATCTGGCCGACACCGTGACGCGACCCGAGTGGGACCAGGATCATGGGGTGGGGCATGGGCTGGTAGGTGGCCGTGAGCTGCTCGCCTCGCAGTTGGGCGGTGATGTTCCGCACCACGACCTCGGCGTGCTGCAACGCGTACGCCGCCATCTTGTCCTCGGCGACATCGGTGAGGTCGCCGACCGCGTAGACGTGGCCGAGGATGTGGTCGGGCCCGCGGACGTTGAGAGTCTCGGTGACGGATACCTGCCCGTCCGGAGTGAGCGTGGTCAGCCGGCCGTCGGCGAGGTAGTCGCTGTTGATGCGCACGCCAAAGGCGCGAAACCAGATGTCGGCAGTGATCTCGTCGCCATCGGTGGTGGTGGCCGTGAAGGTCGCGGCCCGATTGGACTCGGTCGCCAACGGCGCGACCAGCCCGGTACCCAGCCGCAACTGGATGCCAAGCTCGTCGAGCTGCCGGTGGAGGTCGTCGCGCATCTCCGACCTGAAGCCGGGCAGCAGTTGATCGGCCGGATCGACGATGGTCACGTGCTTGTCCGGCCACACGTCCTTGATCTCACCGGCCAACTCCAACCCGACCGGCCCGGCGCCGAGGATCAGTACCCGCTCGGCGCTGGCCAGCTCCTTGTTGGTCTGGCGCAGGTCGTCGAGCGCCTCGTCGATGGAGTCGGCGTCGAGCCTGGCCGGGTAGGCGTAACTGGAGCCGGTGGCCAGGACCAAATAGTCTGCCGCGACACGCTCACCTGAGGCCAGGGTGACGCCGCCAGGATCCACCGAGACCACTCGACCGCGGATGACCGTGCCCCGCGTGAGCAACGTGTCGAAGGGAAAGAACATGTTGCCGGCCCAGTCGGGCCGGGTGAGCGCTCGCAGCGATCCCGCAACGTTGACGAACGCGTCCCGAGGATCGATGAGGACGACATCGACCTGCGACTCCAGCGCCTTGGCAACCGCCGTGCCCCCATAACCGCCGCCGACGACCACAACCGTACGACTCATGATTCAGCTCCTGACAACCAGGGATCTACGCTCGACCGCTGTCGAGCGCCTTCCCCAACGGTCGTCAGCTGGCCGGAAGCCAGGGAGGCCGGACTGAGGCTGGTAGTGGCAGGGACACCATCCGAACGGCCTCCGTTGTTACGTTCGGATGGTGAGCGACAACGAGCTCGGGTTGTTCCTGCGCGTCCGCCGTGAAGCGGTGACTCCCGCCGAGGTGGGTCTCCCCACCGGGCCGCGCCGCCGCGCCGCCGGGCTGCGCCGCTCGGAGGTGGCGGCCCTCGCCGACGTGAGCGTGGAGTACGTCACGAGACTCGAACAGGGCCGCGACCGCCGACCGTCCCCGCAGGTGCTCGCCGCGCTCGCCAACGCACTTCGGTTGACCCGCAACGAACGCGTCCACCTGCACCGCCTCACCAAGGCGGCCGATGCCGGCTTCAACTGCCGGGGCCACAGCACGCCGGCGCGCACCGTACGTCCGACCGTTCAGGCCCTTCTCGACCGTCTCGAACCCACGCCGGCGGTGCTGCTCAACCAGCTCAGCGACATCCTCGCCCACACCGCCGGTTACGAACGGCTGGCTGGACCGACCGGGTTGCTGGACGCGACAGAGCCCAACCTCGCCCGGTTCGTCCTCACCGACAGCCGCGCACGCAGCACCTACCCCGACTGGGACCACATCGCCGACGAGCAGGTCGCCGCCCTCAAGCAGGGCCCGTTCCGGGCGTATCCGCCCACGGCCGCCCTGGCGGACGAGCTGACCGTCACCGCCGGGGACGCCTTCACTCATCGCGTCGACACCGTTCCCGGCCTGCCGAAGGCCAGCGGCGTCTTCCGTCTGGCCCATCCCGAGGTGGGGATGCTCCGGCTCGCGTACGAGACCCTCGAACTCCCCGCGGACGACGACCAGCGCCTGATCGTCCACCTTCCTGCCGACGCGGCGACCTCCGACGCGCTCGACCGCCTCAACAGCCGACCCGCGCAGCCGCTACGCCTCGTGGCCGGATGACACCGACCGTCCCGGAGGGGTCCGGGGCGGTCGGTGTCGACGCCGTCAGATCATCGTCTGGGACTTGGCCTCCATGTCGGCGGCCGCCTCATCCTTGGATTCGCGGGTCAGCGGCTTGCCGCCGGGTGCCGGAGCCTCACCGCCGAGCGGGTCGGCACCGCCCTTGGCGCCCTCCGGCCCGGCGCCCCGGAGCTGTTCGTTCGGCAGCGCCACGGTCACCAGCACGGCCAGGATCGCGATCAGTCCGGCGGTCAGGAAGACCATGTCCAGCGCGTCGACGAACGCGTTCTGGATCGCCGCCCGCACCGGCCCGGGCAGGGCCATGATGGTCGCCGGATCGTTGATCGAGATGTTCGTGCCGCCGCTCGCCGCCACCTCTGCCTGCTGCTGCGGTGGAAGCTGGGCGATCGCGCCGGGCAGCCGGTCGGCCAGCCCTCCGGCGAGCCGGGAGGACAGCACCGCGCCGAGGATCGCCACCCCGAACGAACCGCCCAGCGACCGGAAGAAGGTCGCCGACGAGGTGCCCGCGCCCAGGTCGCGCACGGAGACCGCGTTCTGCACCGCGAGGACCAGCGACTGCATGCACAGACCCAGGCCGACGCCGATCACCACCATGAAGCCGAAGGCGATCCAGAGCGAGGTGCCCACCGACAGCTGGGTGAACAGGAACATGCCGACCAGCAGGGTCACCGACCCGGCCACCGGGAACCACTTGTAGCGGCCGATCCGGCTCATCGCCCGCCCCGTGAGGATCGAGGTGACGATGATGCCCGTCATCATCGGCAGCATCAGCAGACCGCTGCGGGTCGGCGAGGCGCCCTTGACGATCTGCAGGTACAGCGGGATGAAGATGATCGACCCGAACATCACCAGACCGAGCACGAAGCCGGCCGAGTTGGCGAGCGCGAAGGTGGCGCTGCGGAACAGCCGCAGCGGCAGGATGGGCTCGGCGACGCGGGCCTCCTGGAGCACGAAGAGGACGGCGAGCACCGCGCCCGCCACGAAGAGACCGATGATCACTCCGGAGCCCCAGGCGTACTCGTTGCCGCCCCAGCTCAGCGCCAGCAGCAGGGAGCTCACCCCGGCGACGAGCAGGCCGGCGCCGAGCCAGTCGATCGCGTGGTTCCGGCGCTCGAACGGGATCAGCCGCATCACGTGGTAGCAGACCACGATGGCGAGGATCGCCAGCGGCACGTTGATGTAGAAGATCCACCGCCAGTCGGTCTCCGCGAAGTAACCACCGACCAGCGGGCCGGCCACCGACGAGATCCCGAAGACGGCTCCGAAGAGCCCCTGGTAGCGGCCCCGCTCCCGCGGTGAGACGACGTCCGAGATGATCGTGAACGCCAGCGTCAACAGACCACCCGCGCCGACGCCCTGGATGCCCCGGGTGACGATCAGCTGGGTCATGTTCTGCGAGAGCCCGGCGAGCAACGACCCGACCAGGAACGTGCCGATCGAGAAGAGGAAGACCGGACGGCGCCCGTACAGGTCGGCCATCTTGCCGTACAGCGGCGTCGACGCGGTCGAGGCCAGCAGGTACGCGGTGACGACCCACGAGTAGTGGTTGATCCCGCCCAGCTCACCGACGATGGTCGGCAGGGCCGTACCGACGATGGTCTGGTCGAGGGCGGCCAGCAGCATGCCGGTCATCAGACCGATCATGAGCAGCCGGATCTGCTGACGGTTCAGCACCGGCGCGGCGGAGGCTTCGGTCATCTCGCCTTCTTTCCCGGCCGACACGGAACATGCGCCGGGTCGGGAAAAACCTCCCACCGCACCCGGCGTTGATCATGAGGTCCAGCGACCCACGACCAAGGCGCCGGGTGTGGAACGGGGATCAGCCGGCGAAGGTCTCGGTGATCCGCTGGCAGAAGGCGGGAAGGTCGTCGGGCTTGCGACTGCTGGTCAGGTTGCCGTCGGTGACGCACTCCTCGTCGACCCAGGTCGCACCGGCGTTGGTCAGGTCGGTGCGCAGGCTCGGCCAGGACGTGATCCGCCGGCCGCGCACCACGTCCGCCTCGATCAGCGTCCACGGACCGTGGCAGATCACCCCGACCGGCTTGCCCGCATCGAAGAACGCCCGCACGAACCCGACCGCATCGTCATCCGTACGCAGGAAATCCGGGTTCGCCACCCCGCCCGGCAACACCAGCGCGTCGTAGCCGCCGGCGTCCGCCTTGTCCGCGGTGACGTCCACGTCGTACGTCCTGGACTGGTCCAGGTGGTTGAAGGACTGGATGGAGCCGGGCTTGAGCGACACCAGCTCGACCGTCGCGCCGGCGTTCTCCACCGCCTCGCGGGGCTGGACGTACTCGACCTCCTCGACGCCGTCTGCGGCCAGGAAGGCGATCCGCTTGCCCTGCAGTGTCGTCGTTGCCATCTCGATGCATCTCCTCTCCGGGTACCCCAATTTCCTTCCCGGGCCCGAACACCCGAAACGCCCCCAGGCGGGCACCGTGGGCGGTTCGGGCACCGCTGCGAGCGGGCGAGCCCGAGAAGCCCGGCGGCCCGCCCTGGGGTCGATCACCGCCAAGGTTTGACCCCGGAGGCACTGGGGACCCCGGGAGGCATGGCAGGAGCAGCAGCGGAACAGCGCCGGCTCGCCACCGTCGTGGAGAGCTGGCTCGGGCGCCCGGTCCTGATCATCGGCGACGCCATGTTGGACGAGTGGCGGTTCGCCGACTCCGACCGGCTGTGCCGTGAGGCACCCGCCCCCGTCCTCACCCTGCGGCGGCGGATCTCCGCCGCCGGTGGGGCCGCCAACACCGCCGTCAACGTCGCCGCCCTCGGCGGTCGGGCCGTGCTGGTGGCGCCGGTGGGCGCGGACGTCGCCGGCGACGAGCTACACGACTGCCTGGACCGCGCCGGAGTGTGGGACCGCACGGTCAACCAGCCCGGCCGGCCCACCCCGGTCAAGCGGCGGATGCTGGCCGGCAACCAGATCCTGCTCCGGGAGGACTCCGGTGACCCGGACGACGCACTCGACCCGGACGGGGTGACCCGGCTGCTCACCGCCCTGGACTGCGCCACCGAGGAGCTGCGCGCCGCCGCCGGCGGGGAGGCGCCGACCCTGGTGGTCTGCGACTACGGCCTGGGCGCGCTGCCCGCGCCGGTCCGCGCGTGGCTGGTCGAGCAGCGGGAGCGGTACGCCACGGTCGCGCTCGACGCCCACGACCTGGCCGACTGGCGGGGCCTCGCGCCGACCGTGGTCACCCCCAGCTTCGCGGAGGCGACCCGACTGCTGGCCCGGGCCGGCGGTGCGACCCGCCCACCCGCCGGCGTCGAACTGCATCTGGAACACCCCGACAGCGACCCGGCTGACGGACCGTCCGAACTGACCGTCGGCACCGCCCCGGGCGGTTCCCACGTGGACGACGTCCCGGCCGCGACCGCCCCGGACCCGACGCGGGCCGACCGCCCCGGGCCCGTCGGGGAACCCACCCGCGGCGAAGGCCGGGTCGCCCTCACCGGCGACGGGCTCAGCGTCACGGGCACCGGCGTGACCGTGAACTCCGAGGCCGGCGAGGGCGTCGACCGCGCTGGGCTGGCCGAGTCACGACTGGCCGAGCTGCGCGCACACACCGGCGCCGACGTGGTCGCCGTGACCCTGGACACCGAGGGCGCCGTGGTCGGCGGCGCCGACGGGGAGCCCCGACGTAGCCACAGCACACCGGTCCCGGCGAGCCACGCCGTGGGCGCCGGCGACGCGTACCTGGCGGCGATGACGCTGGCCCTGGCCGCCGACGCGCCGCTGCCGACCGCCGCCCAGCTCGCCCAACTGGCGGCCACCATCACCGTTTCCGACACCGGCACCTGCGTGTGCCGGCGCGAGGACCTGCTCGCCGTGCTCGACCAGCCGTCGGCGAGCAGCGGGCATCCGGCACTTGTCGGCACCGACGAACTCGACGCGATCGTCGCCGAGCACCGCGACGCCGGGCGGTCGGTGGTGTTCACCAACGGCTGCTTCGACGTGCTGCACCGTGGGCACGTGCGCTACCTGGAGCAGGCCCGCGCCCTGGGCGACCTGCTCATCGTGGCGGTCAACTCCGACGGCAGCGTACGCCGGCTGAAGGGGCCGGACCGCCCGGTGAACCCGGTGGAGGACCGGGGCGCCCTGCTCGCGGCGCTGTCCTGTGTGGACCACGTCGTCGTCTTCGAGGAGGACTCGCCCGCCGCGCTGATCGAGGCCGTCCGGCCAGACGTCTACGTCAAGGGCGGCGACTACCCGCCGGAGCTGGTGCCGGAGGCGCCACTGGTGCGCCGGCTGGGCGGCCAGGTGCGCACCCTCGGGTACGTGCCGGACCGGTCCACCTCGGCCATCATCGAGCGGATCCGGTCGCACAGCCAGGACCGCGAACCCGATGCGGCGCCGCACGGCCAGGACCGGCAGCCGGACCCGTCGCTGCGCACCCGCACCCGAGCGTCGTGAACCGACCCCTCGACCTCGGCACCGCGGTGGCGTTCCGCGACGACCGGCAGGTCGACGTGCTGATCCCGACCCGCAACCGGCCCGCCGAGCTGGCCGTCACCCTGGCCGGGCTCGCCGCGCAGGAGGGGGTGCCCGGTTTCGGGGTGGTGGTGAGCGACCAGTCCGACGGCGATCCGGCGTACGCCCATCCTGCGGCGGCCACCATGGTCCGGGCGTTGCGCCACCGGGGTCACCCGGTGCTGCTGACCCGCCGGCTGCCCCGGCGCGGGCTGGCCGAGCACCGGGCGTACCTGCTCGCCGCCTCGGCGGCCCGGTACGTGCTCACCCTCGACGACGACGTCTGGCTGGAGCCGGGGGCGCTACACCGGCTGGTCACGGCGCTCGGGGAGCTGGGCTGTGGTTTCGTCGGCAACGCCGTGCACGGTCTCTCGTACACCGACGACGTGCGACCGGAGACGCACGGGCACTACGAGGAGTGGATCGGCACACCGACACCGGAGCGGATCCAGCCGGACACCCCGCAGTGGCACCGGGCCCAGATCCACTCGGCGGCCAACCTGCTGCACGTCACCGAGCAGTTGGCGCTGCCGCCCGGCGCGTGGAGGGCGTACAAGATCTCCTGGATCGGCGGATGCGTGCTCTACGACCGGGCCAAGCTCGTCGACTCCGGCGGCTTCGACTTCTGGCGCCGGTTGCCGGAGAAGCACCAGGGCGAGGACGTCGCCGCCCAACTCGCGGTGCTGGCCCGGTACGGCGGCGCCGGCATCCTGCCCAGCGGCGCCTACCACCTGGAATCCCCCACCACCGTCACCGAACGGGACGTCGAGGCGTGGGAGGTCGTGCTCGCCGACGAGGACAGCCCGCAGCCGGCCTGAACCACCGGCGGGTCGGTGCGGGTCAGGGCGCTCCGGGCTCCGGGTTGAGCAACTCCCTGGCGGCCTCCAGCACCTCGGCCACCGGCACGTCCGTCACGAAGGAATCCCGGTGCGGGCACTCGCCGTCACCCGGCCGGTGCGGGTAGATGCCGGGCGTGCAGTCCACCCCGCAGACCGGGCAGTGCACCATCCACGAGCTGATCGGCCGGTGCCGGCCGCGCAGCGGATTGCCCGTGTTGATGAGGTTGCCGACCCAGTAGACGCCGACCGTCGAGACGCCCACCGCGGCGGCCAGGTGCAGGGGGCCGGTGTCGTTGGAGACGACCAGCGCGCAGTCGGCGTAGCAGCCGGCCAAGCCGCCGAGGCTGAGCGTGCCCACCTGAGGCAGGACCGGCACCCCCGCCGCCGCGACCACCCGGTCCACCACCTCCCGCTCGGCGGGAGTACCGGTCACCAGCACCTCGTACCCGTCCCGGTGCAGCTCACGGGCCACCTCGGCGAAGCGCTCGGCGGGCCAGCGGCGGCGCGTGTCGGTGGCGCCAGGATGCAGCGCCACCCGAGGCCGGCCCGCCGGGCCGAGCACCTGCGCCGCTTCGGCCCGGTCGGCGTCGGTGACCGTCAGCGCCGGCACGATGGTGGTCGCGGGCGCGCCCACCAGGGCCACCACCTCCAGGAAGCGGATCACCTCGTGCTGGTAGTAGACGTAGCGGATCCACCGGTCCAGCGGCGGCGCGTCCTCGCTTCGCAGCCCCACCGTGACCCGGGCGCCGAGGCGGCTGATCAGCGGGTTGGAGTTGGCGCCGCCGCCGTGGATCTGCACCGCCAGGTCGAATCCCTCGCCGGCTGCCGCAGCCAGGAAGTCGTCCATCGACGACTCCGGCTCACCCGGTTCCGGCTCGCGGATGCCCGGTCCCGGCGGCACCACCAGGACCCGGTCCACCGGGCCGGGCCGGTCGCGCCAGAGCTTCGCGTGCCACGGCGCTCCGAGCAGCACGATCTCCGCCCCGGGGTACGCGGCGCGCAGCGCCTCCAGCGCCGGTAGGGCGAAGATGAAGTCCCCCAGCGCGTTGGCGCGCAGCACGGCGATCCGTCGCACGTCGGGTACGCGCCCGGCCGTGGGGCCGAGCAGGGGCGAGGTGACCACGCGGTTCCGCTACGGTCGGTCGATCTCACCGGCGGTGTCCGGGCGGTGCAGCTCCCGGTCCGCCGCGGGATCGGCCGGCATCGGCGTACCACCGGAGACGCCGGTGGAGCGCGGCCCGGTGCGGCCGACGGTGATGGTGCGTGGCGTGGGTCGCGCCGCCCGGGGCAGCCGGACCCGGAGCAGGCCGTGGTCCATCACCGCGTCGATACCCTCGGGGTCGACGCGGGAGGGCAGGTCGACGCGGTACTCGAAGCCGCGGGTCTCGAAGCCGCCCGGGATGCCCTGGTCGGCGTTGACCTCCGCCTCGGATCGGGCCCGTACGCACAACTCCCGGTCGTCCAGCTCGACCGCCACCTCTTCCGGCGCCACCCCGGGCAGCCGGACGACGACCTCCCAGCCGTCCGAGGTCTCGGTCAACTCGACGTCGGACGTGCCGGCCCGGCCGCCGACCAGCCGGCTCAGCTCGGCGCGCAGCGACTGCAACTCGCCCATCGGGTCCCAGCCCTGCTGCCGGCCGCGCCAACCCCGGCCGAAACCGCCGGGCTGCTGCTGCTCGCTCATCGCGCCTCTCCGATCCGGTGGGTGGCCGCGGGCGGCCGCAGTGAGCTGGGCGCGTCCAGACCGGCCTCGCGGTCGACGCCCACGCCGAGCCGATCGACCAGCTCGCCGCCGAGCCAGGCGCTGATGCCGAGGATGGCCACCGCGACCACCTCGATGGCGATCAGCGCGCCACCGGCGGCCCGGGAGTCCGCGTTGAGCCGGACCGCCCAGACGGCGGCGAAGAGCAGGATCACGGCGACGTTGGCGCCGGCGTGCAGCAGACCCACCCGCTTGGCGCGGGTGCCGGTCGGGATCGCCAGCAGGTCGAACGAGCCGGCCACCGCGGCGAGCAGACCGCCGATCAGGCCGACGGTGATGTTCCAGTACGCGACCTCGCCGAGGAAGTCGGGCCCGCCGACGGTATCGATCACGTCGAACAGCGCCGCGGTGACCAGCAGCGCGACCGGGAACATGACCAGCATCGGATGGACTGGGTGACCCAGTACCTTGAGTCGGCTCTCCATTACCCGGCCTCCACTGGTCGGCGTTTCGCGTGACGGGGTCCTGCGGCGGCGCGCGGTGAGGCCGTACCCCCGACAACCAGGCGCAAACCTCGCGCTGGTCCCAGGGGCCTAGGCTGGCGGGCGAGGCCGTCGGACGGTGGCACCTGCCACCCCGGTTCAACGGCCGCGGGAGGGAACACGTGACGGTGGAGATCACCTCGCACGAGGAACTGCGCGATCTGCTCGGCGTGCCCAGCGCGCGGGCCGTCGACAAGGAACGCGTCCGCCTGCACGAACGGGACCGCGAGTGGCTCGCCGCCGCGCCGTTCTGCCTGGTGGCGACGGCCGGCGCCGACGGCACCTGCGACGTCTCACCCAAGGGCGACCCGGCCGGGTTCACCCTGGTGCTGGACGACACGACCATCGCGCTGCCCGAGCGGCCGGGCAACAGGCGGGCCGACGGCTACCGCAACATCCTGGACAACCCGCACGTCGGGCTGCTCTTCATGATCCCGGGGCGGACCGACACGCTGCGGATCAACGGCCGGGCCCGACTGGTACGCGACGCACCCTGGTTCGACGACATGGTGGTCAAGGGGCACCGGCCCGTGCTCGCGGTGGTGGTGGAGATCGAGCAGATCTTCTACCACTGCGCCAAGGCGTTCCTGCGGTCCGCGCTGTGGCAACCGGAGACCTGGCAGCCGGAGGTGCTGCCGTCCCGCGCCCGCCTGGTCAAGGAGGTCGAGGCGCCGACGGAGAACCTGGAGGACCTGGAACGGCACTACGGCCCGGAGTACGCCAAGAACATCTACGTCTGACCCCGCCGGCTCGCGGTCAGCTCGACCAGCCGGCGGGGTTGCCGAACGACTCCCGGGAGATGCCGGAGCCGGTGTCCGGCCAGGCACCGAACCGGTCGTTGTGCAGGTGGGCGAAGAAGTAGCAGAACTGCTCACAGTCGGCGTCGAGCAGGGCGAGGGCCGGGTTGGCTCGGACCGCCTCGTAGTACTCCCGGCCGAGCGCGACGATGAAGCCCCGGCAGTAGAGGAAGCCGTCGTCCGAGCCGTCGGTCACCTCGTGGATGTCCTCCCGGTCGATGTCGTGCAGTTTGCGCTCCACCACCCGGTCCAGGTCGGTCAACTCCTGCGCGGACAGCTCGGCGCTGAGCTGCCCCAGGCGCTCCAGGAACGGGTCCAACCAGGCGTCGATCGCGCGAATCTCGCCGTCGTCATCCTCGCCCGCGTCGGGGTCACGCTCCAGGAGGGCCCGGCGCAGCGCCAGGGCCTCCGCGCCGAGCCCGGCCCACGCCGACTCGACGAGCTCCCACAGCCGGGCCTCCTCGGCGGGGGTCGGCAGCGTACCGGTGGCATCCATGATCACGGTCACGACCGGACCGTAACCGCCCCCACCGACGGTTTCAGGACGCCGGTTCGACGCTCACCATCCACAGGTGACCGTCCGGGTCCGCGAAGGTGCCGGCGTACCCCCAGGGTTGCGCCTCCGGCTCGGTGACCACCTCGGCACCGGCGGCACGCGCCCGCTCGACGATCGCGTCCGCGTCGGCGGGTGCGGTGACGCCGAGGCTGAGCAGGCACTCACTCTGGCCCCGCGCGGCGACCTCGTGCCCGCCGACCACCCAGCCGAAACCGCCGGCCGGAATGAGCATCAGCCGCAGCCCGTCGTTGACCACGAACTGCAACGGCTCCGGGATGCCGTCGTCGGCCAACTCCCCCACCGCCTCCAGACCGAGCGCATCACGGTAGAAGCGATGCGAGGTGGCACGGTCGGCGATGGGAAGACTGACGATCACGGGCGCGAAGGTCATGGCGGGACGCCTCCAGAGTGTCGGATGGGCAGGTTCACCAGGATGGACCGCCCGGACCGCGGAATCCATCGGACCCGCGTGCGGATCGCGCCGCACCGCTGACTCGATGACGGTCAGCCGGTTGCTGGATACCACCCCTCGCGTACGGCTGCTTGACTCGGCGCACAGGGTCACACCCCCTGACGGAGCGAGCCGAAGGGACGCGATGTCACCACAACCGGATCCAGACGCTCGGGAGAAGCGGCGGCTTTGGTTACTGGCGGCTCGGCTCAGGCACTGGTGGGGTCTGCAGGTCACGGGCATGCGTGGACGGCTGACGTACTACGGTGCGCTGGCCGGATTACTGCTGGGCGTCGTGGGGACGGTTGCCGGCGCGGCCAGTTGGAGTTGGGCATATCTGGCCGGGTTGCTCGGCTTCGCGCTCTCCCTTGCGCTGTTTCTTCCCGAATGGGTGAAGCTGCGGCGTCCAGAAATCGCACTCGTCCCGGGAAACCCTCCGCCACGCAACCCGGGCGGGATAACGGACGGGACCGTCGTTCGGCTGCCGGGCGCCAACGAGATCGCCGTCGCCTGGGATGATCTGGATGTCGCGCTGATGCGCTCGGCCGCCACCTACGGATTCACGCCCGTCAGGCGGCGGCTTCCCCGACGGGTGGGGCGGTTCGCGTACGCCATCCTCATTGCCATCTCAAGTTCGAAGCACATATACAACGGCAAGCTCGTCCGACAGGACGAGGACCTGACCCTCGACATAGTGGTCAACGGCGGAAGCCTCAGCCTCAGCCTGACCGACTACTTCAGCACGGTGTGCTCGAACTACCTGACCGGGCGGCGAGTCATCGACCGGAGGACCGGAGCGACCCTCGTCGAAGGAACCGACCTGTTCATTCGGGACGGTGACCTCCTGCCGCTGGACGAGAACAACCAAGCCAACGTCATCGGGGTGTCGACCCTCGCCCTGACCACCGACGGCAAGCTGGTGCTGACGACGCAGGGCTCGCAGACCCCCTCGTCCGCCGGCCTCTCCGCACCCGGAGGCTCGGGATCGGTGGACCTGAACGACATCCGGGGACCCGGATCCAAGGGCCAGTCATTGGTCCATTTCATCGCCTGTGCGATGCAGCGGGAGCTCGTCGAAGAGGCGAGTGTCTCGTACCGCGAGATCGAATGGACCGAGGTGCTCGGTTACTTCCGTTGGCTGAACATGGGCGGAAAGCCGGAGTACGTCGGCGTCACGAAACTCACGCTCAGTTCGGACGAGCTGATCGGGCGTGACGTCCGCGTTGTCGAGACGCCCTTCGTTCAAAGGATCGTGTTCGACTGCACACTCGACCTGGCACACCTACGGAGCGACCCGGAGAGCCTTCACGCTCTGGGGCGCGCGTTCCGTCAGAACGTGTCGATGCCACTGTTCATGAGCTTGAGAGCACTCGGTATGGCACTTCGCCGTGACGACGCCCTGATGCAGAAGCTGACCGCACCGACCGAGTCACGCGAACACCTTTGACGGGGGGTCAGGGCGTGGGATGCGGAACGCCCTCTTCGGACCCCGGACGCGTCTCCGCCCAGGTACCGGGCGGGTGCGGCGGAAGGCGCAGGTCCGCGAGCACTCCGAAGTGGTCACTCGCCCACACACCGCCGACCGGATCGGCGAACACCCGCCGGCAGTCCACGACGTCGAGGGTCGGCCCGTGCGGACCGCACCGGACCAGGGCGTAGTCGATCCGCCGCCCCCGATCCAACGGCATGAGCCCTGCCCGGATCAGCGGATTGCCCGGCGAGAAGGTGTGGCCCGGCGCCGCACCACGAACCGCCGTCCAGCAGTCCTGATAGCAGACGCTGACGCCCGCGAGCGACTGCCGACCGGTCCAGAACCGGACGCTCGCGGCGTCGGGCGCCGCGTCGAAGTCACCCAGCATCACCACGTGCGGCTCGGTGTCCGGACCATCCGGGTCGAGCGCACCGGTCCGCCGCTCGGCGACGATCTCCTCGATGTACCGGGCCGTCCGCACCGCCTGCAGTTCCCGCTCGTACTCGGCGTCGTACTGCCAGGTCGGCTTGTGGTGCGCGACGAGTACCGGTCCGAGCGGCGGCGGCACCGCGACCTCCACCACGACGGCGGCACTCCACGGCAGCGCCGCGGTGCGTGGGGTGACATGCAGGTCGACGACCCCGACGGTACGCATCGGCCACCGGCTGCCGAGGACGGCTCCGACCCCGTCCTCCGACCGCCCGGGATGCGGTACGAGGTGATAGTCCGGCCCCAGCAGGCCACCGGCCTCGTCCATGTCCCCGCCGCCGGCCACCTCCTGTAGGGCCACCACGTCCGGCCGCAGCTCGCGCAGCCCGTCGACGAGCACCGCCCGACGGCGCGGCCAGTCGGCGAAGAACGGCGCAAGGGCGTTCAGGGTGAGCACCCGCAGGGTCGCCGACTTCTCGGACATCCCGTCATCCTGTGCCCGATGCCCCGCCTCGGCAACCGGAGGCGGAAAGCCACGACCTGGCACAGGGTCTCCCACGATGCGCGCATGCGGCGAAGACGATATCGCGGGGACACCGCGGTGCCTGAAGGGTCATGCACCGTGCAGTCGGCGTTCGGGTGAATGCCTAATACGTCGGAGCTGCTCCGTCGGCAGGCTAGGCCGGGAAGACGGCGCCGTGGGCACCAAGGTACGGGGCAGGTTTCATCTGGCCGCCCAGTGCGGCAGCTGCGGCACGAGCAGCAGCCAGCTCGACGTCGCCGTCGCAG
Organism: Micromonospora yongxingensis; assembly: GCF_052601155.1. Lineage (NCBI taxonomy): Bacteria > Bacillati > Actinomycetota > Actinomycetes > Micromonosporales > Micromonosporaceae > Micromonospora > Micromonospora yongxingensis. Next base: position 53,509 of record NZ_JBQXEO010000029.1, on the reverse strand, counting down.
GTGTCGGCCCGGGAATGGGGACTGGCACGCGCGGCGGTGGACCTCGGGAAAAGCAGAAGCCCAGGTCTCTGACCTGGGCTTCTGTACCGAGCCGCCTGACGGAATCGAACCGTCGACCTACGCATTACGAGATCAAGTTGCCTACCTCGACCTACCTGCCCTTACCCCGCCCAGCCTGCGGAAATTCCTCTCGGCATCTCTCAGTATCGGTGGGTGCGGGCCGGCCTCTTGAGGACTAAATGAGGACTGATGCAGTGCGGTGCTGCCGTCTGACCCGTAGATTTTCAAGATCCCCTCCGGCGCCGTTCGGCAACGTTCGCATCGGCCTGGTCGCCGCGCTATGGAGGTCCTGGATCGGGGCGTGGTTGTCTGTCTACAGAGCCACGGCTTGTGGATTGCTCGGGAAGCACCAACTTGAGTCGAGGCTCTTTTACCGGGTTCCCATCCTCTGCTTCCTCTTCCCACCACCCGATTTCCGTTACCTGAACAATCTCTCCGAAGCCGAACTTATCTGCATCACCGACGGCGAAGCCCTTCGGCCACCCATGGCTGCCAGATGCATTCACATACACTCTGGAACCGCGAAACTCCCACACAAATGCGTGAGCCACCTTGAAGGACACCGCCCCCTTAAAGGTCACCTCAACGAAATGGCCTAGGTAAAGTTTCGCCTTGCTAAAGTCGGCCGATCCGGCGAATTCCGCTTCAGCACAAAGAAAGCCACCCACAAAGGTGGCACCAGAGAAGCGAGCGTTATCACCGAAGGATGTTTTGCTGAACTGCCCGTACCCGCTACAGAGGAAGTCATCGAAGTAGGACCTTCCGCGAATAATAGTGCGGTCGAGATTGATGGACTCCACGGCGCACTTCCGAAAATTAACATGCGTCAAGACTGCTCCGCTGAGATCCACCTGAATCTCAGGCCAGAATTTGTCTGAACCAACAGGGCAGTGCAAGCGGCCATCTTGGACGATGATTTTGGAATAGGTGAGGTGCTTTGTCAGAATCTTTTGCGCCGCTAGCCTCACCTGAAGTTCATGATGGCGCTCTTCATCCTCCACATCGCGCCGCCCGCCCACATACCCAATGTCGTCACTTTCGGGAAGCTCGTAGGGCATCCGAAGATAGGCGCATACCAGGTCAACAATCGTCTGCCTATGTTCATCATTGTCCTGCCCAACCCGCTCCAAGGCGTACAGAGCAGCCAAGCGCACCGCCGCCTTATCAGATCCCAACTGCTCAGCAGCCTTCGCATAAAGGTCGGTCACCCGTCGCTCAGTCGCGTCATGCTTCGAATCTTCGGCCGTTCGGTTCTTATATTCTTGGTCGGCATGATCGACGCGCTCTTTGACATACTGCCGACGGAGCGCCAAGAAGAGGGCAATCAGACCGCCTGCGCCAGCGCCCACGGCGAGAATGTTGCGGATAACATCAACGCGCAATTGCGCTTCACGCACTGCCAGGTCCGGCGATTTAGGCACACTCGCCGGAACCTTCGCGGCGTCCCACATGAACCAGGCGGCTACGCCTGTCACGAGTAGCGCGATAACTGCCAGAACTACAAGCGCGGCTAGGTGGATCGGCCGGTACGTCCTGGGTTTCGGCAACTTTGGCGGCTTATTATTACGCCAAGCCTGTAGCGCATCCCATCGCCGGACCAAAGCCGCGCGAAGGTGTTGGCGATTCAGCCGTAGCCGTTTGAGCATCCCCACATCATGTCGCAACGTGGCAAGTTGAGCAGATCTCCTCGTCGGGCAGTTGTAGACCTTCCAGCCTCCCTGGACGGGGACAAGGTGGAGCGCCCTACTGGACGAACGACCTTGTTCCCGTCCAGGGAGGCTGGTAGCCCTTGTGGTGCCCGGCGAGGTGATCTGCGGCGGCATCTCTGAGGAGGGCCGGGGTTCGGGGCGGAGCCCCGAGGTCTTTAAGAGCTTGGCCATCCAACGTGGCCGGCCGGGCCGGCGCGGCCCGCTTGCGGGCCGCCTTGATCTGCTGCGGCGGCGGGTGACCGTGGAGGTGGCCTTCGCGGAGGTCGGCGGCGAGCTGGTGGAGGGCACGCCAAAGAACCACCAGCGCCGGTCGGTGCCGGTTCCGCGGTTCCTCGTCGGCGAGCTGGCCGCCCACGTCGCCGGAAAGCGGCGAGAGGATCTGCTGTTCACCGCCCCGAACGGCGGGCCGCTACGCAACACCAACTTCCGTTCGCGGGTCTTCGCGCCGGCTGCTGCGTCGGTCGGGTTGGCGGGCCTGACTCCGCATGACCTGCGGCACACGGCGGCGAGTCTGGCCGTGGCTGCGGGCGCCAACGTGAAGGCGGTGCAGCGGATGCTCGGGCACGCCTCGGCGTCGATGACGCTGGACGTGTATGCCGGCCTGTTCGGTGACGACCTGGACGCGGTCGCCAACCGCTTGGACGAGGCGGTCAGTGCACGGGACAAGGACTATCTAAGGACCGGGACCACAGACGGCGGCGTGATCGACCTCGGGAAACGGCGAAGCCCAGGTCTCTGACCTGGGCTTCTGTACCGAGCCGCCTGACGGAATCGAACCGTCGACCTACGCATTACGAGTGCGTCGCTCTAGCCGACTGAGCTAAGGCGGCAACGATCGTCAAGTGTACGGCACCCCCTGGTCACCGACCGACCGGGATACCCCCTGCCGGCGCGCTGCCGCCAACCGGACATCGGCCGCCATCTAGCCGTTTACCGGACAGCGGATCATCGAGGTCGGGACTACGCTGCGGCGGGTGAGCGACGATCACGCCCCCCTCGACGACCCCAACCAGGACCCGCCGGCCGGGGAGCGGGCAGCCCACCGCCCCCGCACCACGGACCCGCTGGAGCTGGGTTTCACCCCGCGCAAGCCGGTGCCGTGGCTGGCCCCGTTCCTGCTGATCAGCACCGGTATCCGCACGCTGCTGGCGGTGCTCTTCGGGGCGTACCTGGACAAGCGGGAGCTGCAGAACGCGTTCGGCGACGACGCCTTCCGCCAGGTCGGGCCGGACGGCGGGCTCTGGCTCGACTACGTGGCGGACCTGGGTGACGGCTTCAACGCCACCTACTCGGTGGCGTACCTGCTGGCGCAGCCGGAGCTGACCGTGGACGGGCACCGGCTGCCCCGGGCCCAGACCCTGGTGATGGGCGGCGACCAGGTCTACCCGTCGGCGGCCTACGCGTCGTACGAGGACCGGTGCAAGGGGCCGTACCAGGCCGCGCTGCCGGCCACCCCGCCGGAGAGACCCACCCTCTACGCGGTGCCCGGCAACCACGACTGGTACGACGGCCTGACGGCTTTCCTGCGGCTGTTCGTCCGCTCTCGGGACCGGCACTTCGGCGGCTGGGGCACCGGGCAGTCACGGTCGTACTTCGCCGTGGAACTGCCGGCGGGCTGGTGGCTGCTCGGCGTGGACGACCAGTCCGGCTCGTACCTGGACGATCCGCAGCTGGCCTACTTCGACGAGGTGGCCCGGCAGCTCGGCCCCGAGTCGAAGGTGATCATCGCGGCGCCGGCGCCGACCTGGGTCAAGGCCGCCGACCACCCGACGGCGTACGACTCGATCGACTACTTCATCCGGACGATCATCGACCCGACCGGGGCGCAGGTCCGGCTGCTGCTCTCCGGCGATCTGCACCACTACGCGCGCTACGCCGGGCCGGACCGGCAGTTGATCACGTGTGGCGGCGGTGGGGCGTACCTCTACCCCACCCACAAGCTGCCGGAGCGACTCGAGGTGCCGCCCCGGGACACCCTGGCCCGCCGGGCCAGCCACACCCAGCCGTACGACCTGGTGGCCCGCTATCCGGACGCGGCCCGCTCCCGCCGCTACGGCTGGGGCATCTTCGCCCGGCTGCCGTTCCGCAATCCCGGTTTCACCACGCTGCTCGGCACCCTGCACACGCTGCTGATGCTGGCCATGGCGGGTGCGACGGCGAACTGGGCGGACACCAGCGACCAACGACTGTTCAGCGTTCCGCTGGTGATGATGCTGCTCGTGACGGTGCTGGCGGCGGCCCTGTTCGCCAAGCCGCCCAACGCGAGCGGCAAGCGGCACGCGCGGCACTGGATCCTTGGTGTCAGCCACGGCCTGGCGCACATCGGGCTGGCCGCCGCCGGCACGTGGGCGTGGCTGGCGCTGCCGTTCTACGACTGGCCGTGGCCGCTGCCGGTGGTCGCCGCAGCGGTGCTCTACGGCCCGGTGATCGGCCTGGTCTCCAGCCAACTGGTGGCGGCGTACCTGCTGGTGGCGGGGTCGTTCGGGGTGAACGTCAACGAGCTCTTCGCCGGTCAGGGCATCGAGGACTCCAAGTCGTTCCTCCGGCTGCGCATCGACCCGGACGGCACGCTGACCATCTACCCGATCGGGGTGGACCGGGTCGCCCGCGACTGGCAGCCCAACCCCGACCAGACCCCCACAGCCAGCTGGCTCACCCCGAAGACCACCCTGACGGCCCGCCTGGCCGAACCCCCCATCACCCTCCCCTGACCAACCCACCACCCACCCGGCCCCGCGCCCGCGCCCCCACCGTTGACCATGAAGTTGTTGCGGCGACACGCCGGGACAGCGGGCGGTAACTTCATGATCACCGGGGCGGGGGGTCAGGGGGTCACGGGGTCAGGGGGTGTAGTGCTGGTCGTGGGCCTGGCGGGGGGCGCAGACGGAGGCGCGTGAGCAGGAGCAGCGGGAGCCGTCGGCGTCGAGCCGGACGGTCACCGCGTCACGGGGGACGCTGTGGCCGACCACCCGGCCGTCGCCCTCCGCAGTGGAGACCCGGCTGCCGACGGCCGGGGCCGTCTCCTGGAACCGTTGATAGAGAGGGTGCTCGTACTTCAGACAGCACATCAGCCGGCCGCAGGCGCCGGAGATGCGCAGCGGGTTGAGCGGCAGGTCCTGGTCCTTGGCCATCCGGATGGTCACCGGCTCGAAGTCGGTGAGGAACGTGGCGCAGCACAGGTCCCTGCCGCACGAGCCGATGCCGCCCTGCACCCGCGCCGAGTCCCGTGCGGAGAGCTGCCGCAGCTCGACCCGGCAGTGCAGGGTGGCGCCCAGGTCGCGGACCAGGGAACGGAAGTCCACCCGGTGCGGGGCGGTGAAGTAGACGGTGCTGCGCTCACCCCCGCCGTCGGCGGAGCCGAGCACGTGGTCGACAGCCACGACCTTCATCGGCAGGCCGTGCGCGCGGATCAGCCGCTTCGCGGCCACCTTGGCCTCAGCTTTGCGCCGGCGCAACGCCTCGTCCCGGCGCAGGTCGTCGTCGCCGGCCAGTGCCACCAGCCGGGGGAAGCCGTCGGTCTCCTCGGTCACCCACTGGGCGGCCCAGACGCACTCCGCCACCTCGGGCCCATCGTCGGTGGGCACCAGCACCTTGTCGCCAACCTGCGGGCGCAACTCACCGGGGTCGAGGTAGTAGAGGCGCCCGTACCGGTTGAAGCTGACCGCGCAGAGCATGCCCATGCCCCCACCCTACGACGGCTCACCGCGGCGGGCGCGGCGGCCGTCGCCAGACGACTACACCCCGCTTCCATCCATGACCGTCGACTTGACCGATTGCCCGGCCAACCCGTCGTGCCGTTGCGCCTCGCCCGGACGGTTGAATCCGGGTCGCGACAGGGGACAAACGCGGCCGGGCGGCGTTGAGTGGAGGCAGACCTGCGGGGGGTGCAGGGGGAAGACCACGGCGTCGCCGCCGGTGCCGGCTCCGGCCGGGTGCCCGCGAGCGACGCCGTGGCCTGTCCGGGGCTCGGTGGCCGGGCTACCAGCCGACGCGGGTCGGCTGGTCGTAGCGGGGCCGACCGTCGGCCGACGGCCGCCAGGCGGACTCGGCCAGGCTCGGCGCCCACTGGCGCAGCAGCGTCTCCGCACCGTCGTAGGCCACGCAGAGCACCGCCAGCACCCGAGCGGCGATCTCGGCCGCGTCGGCAACCCCCGGCCCGACCGGCCCGGGTCGGTGCGGAGCGCCGGCCACGGTGGCGGCGACCACGCTGACCGCCTCGGCCGAGCGCAGCACGTCGGCCAGCGTCCGGGCCAGGGCGAGGCGGCTGCCCTCGACCCAGTCGGCGAGCGCGTCCGCGTATCCGGCGGTGGATTCCAGTCGCCCGACCAGGCTCTCCGGCCCCTCGTCGAGGTGGCGCAACAGCGCCGCACGCTCCTGCCCGTACGCCGAGGCGGCCGAGCCGGACCAGAGGACCGGGTCGGTGAGCGTGGCGGAGACGTCGTCGTACCCGCGGATCAGTCGGCGCACCGCGTGCCCGGCGCCGGCGAGCGGTGCCGGGTGGAGGTCGAGGAAGCCACGGACAGCGTCGCCCGGGAGGACCTGCATGCGGCGCAGCAGCGGCCAGACCCGGTGGCCCTCGGGGACACCGGCGGCGAGCAGGGTGTCCACCCGGCGCAGCAGGTCGAGGCCGGGCTCGGCGAGCCGGTCCAGCGGATCCATCACGGCTCTCCGGTGATCCGGCGGCGGGCGGCCCGGTCGACCTCGCCGTAACGGTCGGCGGCCTCACGCACCGCCGAGGCGGCGGCTGCCAGCCGGCCGGCGGCGGCCCGCGCCTCGCGGGCCCGGTCGTCGGTGGCGGCGGCCCACTGCCGGTGCAGCGCGCGGCCGATCTCGCCGGGCCGACCGGGGGCGTCGGCGCCGAACGCCGCCTGGGCCGGATCGCTGGCGGCGACCGTGCGGGACAGGGAGGTGAGCGTCGCGCTCGCCTCGTCCAGCCGGGCGGCGAGCGCGCGCAGTGTCTCCATCTCAGGCCCCCGCGAGCGGTCGGTAGGCGGCGAACGTCTCGTTGTGCAGCTTCTCCCGGGCCCACTCGGCGGCATCGGCGGCCGCGGTGACCGCGGCCTGCACGGAGCCGGCCACGTCGCGTGGGCTGCGGCTGTGCAGCGGCCCGAGGAACCGGACGTCGGTGATCCGCCCACCTGCGGTGACCACCACCTCGACCAGCCCGTCCGGCGACCGCACGGTGACCTCGACGGTCGACACCGCCTGGTCGAACTCGGCCTGGAGTGACTCGATCCGGCGGTAGCGCCGCACCGCCTCCTCGATCCAGGCTTCGTCGATCTCCCCCCGTGGCATCGGCCGACTCCTCCCCCGGGTGATCCCTCACTCAGTGTGCTGTCACCGTCACCACGGCACACCGGACCGTACCGCACAGCAATCGCGCGTGTCGATGCCTGTGGATGACCGGTCCCCGGGGGTGGGACCACGGGTCGAAGGCTGCGGGTCAGCCCTTCCAGAGGGCGAGCATCATCGCCTCGACCGCGATCCGCGGCTTGACGTTCGCCTCGATCGCGGCCCGGCAGGCGAGCACGGCTTCCAGCCGGCGCAGCGACCCCTCCGCGTCCCACTTCTGCGCCCCGGCACCGGCCAGCGCCGCGGTGTCGGTGTGCACCGGGGCGACCGGGGCCCGCAGCGCCATGGTGAGCGCGTCCCGGTAGAAGCCGGCGAGGTCGACCAGCGCGCGGTCCAGCGCGTCCCGCTGGGCCCGGGTGGCCCGCGACTTCTGCCGCTTCTCCAGCTCCTTGAGCTGCCCGGCGGCGCCACGGATCGCGCCGGCCGCGCCCCGGCCGGTGCCGCCCGCACCGAGCGCGGTCTCCAGCGCCGCCCGCTCGGCCGTGTCGGCCTCGGCGACCGACGCCTCGGCCTCCGCCTCGGCCGCCTCGATCAGCGCGGACGCCGCGTCGAACGCCGCGCCGACGCCGGTCAGCCGGCGCGGCACGGCGAGCACCGCCTCGCGTCGCGTGCGGGCCTCCGGGTCGCGGGCGAGCCGGCGGGCCCGACCCACGTGCCCCTGCGCGGCCGCCGCCGCCCACTGGGCGACGTCGGGCGCGACACCGTCCCGACGGACCAGCACCTCGGCCACCGCCGTGGCCGGCGGCTGCCGCAGTGGTACGACCCGGCAGCGCGACCGGATGGTCACCGAGACGTCGTCGGGGTGGGTGGACGGGGCGCAGAGCAGGAAGACGGTACGCGGAGGAGGCTCCTCGATCGCCTTGAGCAGCGCGTTGCCGGCCGCCTCGGTCAGCCGGTCGGCGTCCTCGATGACCACCACCTGCCAGCGGCCGCCCGACGGGGTGCTGGCCGCGCGGAGCACCAGCGCGCGCATCTCGCCGACGCCGATGGAGAGCCCTTCGGGCACGACCATCCGGACGTCGGCGTGGGTGCCGCCCATCGTGGTGTGGCAGCCGGGGCACTCGCCGCAGCCGGTGCCGTGCACGCACTGCAGGGCCGCGGCGAAGGCCCGCGCGGCGACCGAGCGACCGGAACCGGGTGGCCCGGTGAAGATCCAGGCGTGGGTCATCCCGGCGGACGGATCGACCCCGTCGGGTGCGGCACCGCCGGCCGGGCCGGCGGCGATCAGCGCGGGTGCCCGATCGGCCGCGCCGGCGCGCAGCACGGCCGCCGCGGCGGCGGCTGCCCGACGCAGCTCGTCCACCGCCTCGTCCTGGCCGACCAGGTCGGCGAAGACGTCCGGCATCAGGTCCGATGCTCCATCGTCACCAGCTCCGCGTCGGATAACTCGGGCTGGACCGAGGTGTCCGGGCCCTGGGCCGGACGGGGGTGCACGATGCCACCCGGCTTGCCGAGCATCTCCTCGACCCGACGGACCACCTGACCGGTGATCTCCTCGACCGGTCGGGACGCGTCGAGCACCAGGTAGCGCTTCGGGTCGGCGGCGGCGAGGTCGAGGAAGGCGTACCGGACGCGCTCGTGGAAGGCGACCGACTCGGCCTCCAGCCGGTCGGCACCCTCGCTGCGCGACGCGACCCGGGACAGGCCGGTCTGCGGCTCGACGTCCAGCAGCACCACCAGGTCGGGCTTGAGCCCGCCGGTGGCCCAGGAGGAGAGCCAGGAGACCTCGTCGACCGGGAGTGTCCGCCCCGCGCCCTGGTACGCCAGCGACGAGTCGACGTACCGGTCGCTGATCACCACTCCGCCACGGGTCAGCGCGGGCCGGACCACGGCGGCCACGTGGTGCGCCCGGTCGGCGGCGTACAGCAGCGCCTCGGCACGGGGGGAGGGCGCCTCGTCGCCGGAGGTGTCCAGCACCAGCGACCGGATCCGCTGGCCGACGGCGGTGGCCCCCGGCTCGCGGGTGACCACGACGTCGCGCCCCTGACCGCGCAGCCTCTCGGCGAGCGCGGTGAGCTGGGTGGACTTGCCGGCGCCCTCGCCGCCCTCGAAGACCACGAAGAGCCCGTTGGAGACGAACGGTTCGGCCGGCATCAGCGGACGACCCCGGATGGAGCCCCAGAGGTCGGCGAGGACCGGGACGCCCTTCTTGTCGTCCATCTGGCCGAAGGCGCTGATCCCGGCGAAGATGCCGGCGGCTCCGGCGGCCAACAGCAGCAACCGGGTCGACGAGATGGACAGACCCAGGTCGGCGATCTCCAGCTTGCGGGAGCCTCCGACGCCGGCGAGCAGGCTGCTCAGCGCGATGGCGAGGATCAGCACCAGCCGGGTGCCGATCTGCACCACGGCGAAGACCCGGCCGCGCACCTCGTCCCTGATCTCGCCGCCGAGCAGGGTGGTGCCGGCCAGGAAGGCCATCCCGGCGCCGGCGCCGACCAGCACCGCGCCGACGATCGCCATGGACAGGTGGATGGCGAAGGCGAGGGTCATCACGGCGGCGCTGGCCAGCACGATGCTCATGCCGAACCAGCGGCGCCGGGACATGTCCTTGACGATCATCGGACCGAGGCCGATGCCGAGCGCCAAGCCAACGAAGATCGCGCCGAAGAGCAGCGAGAACGCCGCGTCACCGGCGCCCAGCGAGCTGGCGAAGAACTTCGCCGTGCCGATCACGATGCCGCCGCCGGCGAACGCACCCAGGATGCCGAGCACCAGCCCGCGCACCAGCGGGGTCTGGCCGATGAACTGCCAGCCCTCCTTGAACTGGCGCAGCATGCTCTGCTCGTGCCGGTCGCCCTCGGCGGTCTGCCCCTGGCTGATCTCCTTGATGCCGAACGCGACGACCAGGGCGGTGGCCAGCCGGGAGAAGGAGTTGAACCAGAGCGCCAGCTGGGCCGGTTCGGCCCAGTTCGGGAAGTTGCCGCCGGTCACGCCCCGGACGCTGCGGTCCAGGACGGCGCTGACCAGCGCGGCGAGCACCGGGGTCAGGCCGTAGGTGGTGATCAGCGTGAGCTGGTTGGCCGCCTCCAGCCGGGCGCGCGGGATCAGGTTGGGGACGGCCGCTTCCTTGGCCGGAATCCAGATCAGCGTGATCGACTCGATCAGGAACGTGGCGAGGGTCGCCCACCCGACCACGACCGCACCGCTGGCGCCGGCCAGCGCCACCATCGGGATCGAGGCGAACAGGACGAACCGGAGCAGATCGCAGATGACCATCGTCCAGCGGCGGTCGAACCGGTCGGCGAGCACGCCGGCGACCGGGCCGAGCACCAGGGCGGGGAGCAGCCGGATGGCGATGACGCCACCGAAGGCCGCGCCCTTGGCGGTGTTGCCCTGCACCTGTGAGGCCGCGAAGACCGAGGTCGCCAGCAGGCCGAGCCAGTCGCCGAAGGAAGCGGCGCCGAGCACGATCCAGAGCCGCCGGAACGGCCGGATCCGCAGGACCGAGCGGATCGCGGCGTAGCCGGACGGATCGACCTGGGCACCGCTGGGCTGGGTGGCGGCGTTGCCGGGCTGATCGCCCGAGCGCGACACGCCGCGCGACTCGCCGCTGTTCTGGCTTTCGATGGCCGTACCTCCACGTGCCGGCCCATCGCTGGGCACCCCCGGTGGAACACTCTAGACCCGGTGGGGGGCCGCCCCACCGGCGACATTCTCCTGCTCGCTGAGCCTAGGCCGCCGGAGGCACCGGCCGCAGCCCGGAGGTACGCGAGGGTATTTCGCATTCATCGTCGGACAGTTAGCGTGCACACGTGGCTATCGAAAGCGACAAACTTCGCGAGCGCCTGGATCGGGCGACCGCCCACCTCGACCCGCCGTACGCGGTGGTTGATCTCACCGCCTTCGACGCCAACGCGGCCGCCCTGGCCGACCGCGCCGCCGGCAAACCGGTCCGGCTGGCCAGCAAGTCGGTCCGCAGCCGGGAGCTGATCAGCCGGGCGCTCGCCCGACCCGGGTGGCACGGCGTGATGGCGTTCACCCTGCCCGAGGCGATCTGGCTGGTCCGCGCCGGCGTGAGCGACGACGTGCTGGTCGCGTACCCGAGCGCGGACCGGGCCGCCGTCGCCGAACTGGCCGCCGACCCCACACTGGCCGCCGCGATCACCCTCATGATCGACGGCACCGGGCAGCTCGACCTGATCGACGCCGTACGGCCCGCCGGGCAGCGCGCCGAGCTGCGCGTCTGCCTGGACCTGGACGCCTCCTGGCGGCCACTGCGTGGGCGGGTGCACGTCGGCGTCCGCCGCTCGCCGGTGCACAGCGCGCGGGCGGCCGGCGCTCTCGCCGCCACCGTCGCCGGTCGGGCCGGCTTCCGGCTGGTCGGCCTCATGTCGTACGAGGCGCAGATCGCCGGCCTGGGCGACGCGCCTCCGGGGCAGACGTTGCTGGCCGGCGCGATCCGGCTGGCCCAGCGCGGGTCGTACCGTGAGCTGCTGGCCCGCCGGGGCGCGGCGGTCGCCGCGGTCCGCGAGCACGCCGACCTGGAGTTCGTCAACGGCGGCGGTACCGGCAGCGTGGCCGCGACCAGCGCCGATCCCGCGGTCACCGAGGTCACCGCGGGATCGGGCCTGTACGGGCCGACGCTGTTCGACGCCTACCGCGCCTGGCGCCCCACCCCGGCGGCGTTCTTCGCCTGCACGGTGGTCCGCCGGCCGACCCCGGAGCTGGCAACCGTGCTCGGCGGGGGCTGGATCGCCTCCGGCCCGGCGGCCGACAGCCGACTCCCCCGCCCCTGGCTGCCGGCCGGCCTGAAGCTGGTCGGCACCGAGGGGGCCGGCGAGGTGCAGACCCCGCTCTCCGGCGCGGCGGCGGCCACCCTGCGCATCGGCGACCGGGTGTGGTTCCGGCACGCGAAGGCCGGTGAGCTGTGCGAGCGGGTCAACGAGCTGCACCTGGTCGAGGGGGACGCGGTCGTGGCGACCACGCCCACCTACCGCGGGGAGGGCCGGGCCTTCCTCTGACGCCACCCCGCCGCGCCGTGCCGACCCCCGGCCGGGCCCGGCGCGGGCGGGTCAGGCCGGCTGCGTCGCCGGCTGCTCGGCGGTGTACCGGTCGCTCTCCGGGCCGTCGACCTGGCGGTGCAGGTACTCCCGGATCAGTGCCTTCGCCTCGAGCAGCACCCGCTCGTCGCCGTCGGACCTCCGGCGGAACGCGAGCTTGATCAGCGCGTCGGCCGCCTCCACGGCGATCTCCAGGACGAAGCGCAGCTTCGGCACGTCGGTCAGCCCGAAACGCTCGGTGAGCACCCGGGCCAACTGGTCGGCGATCACGCCGTTGTTGTCGCGCTGCTCGTCCAACAGGTGCAGGTCGACCACGTCGCCGAAGTGCAAGGTACGGAAACCGGGGACGGTGCGGTGCATCGTGATGTACTCATCGATACCCGCGTCGACGCCGTCCCACCAGTGGGTCATCTCGTCGGAGGCGAACCGCTCGTCGAGCCGCTGGAGGTAGGACTCCATTGTGCGCAGAGTCAACGCCTGCACGATCGCCCGCTTGTCCGGGAAGAACTGGTAGACCGACCCGATCGCCACCTCGGCACGCTCGGCGAGCAGGGTTGTGGTCAGCCCCTCGTACCCCACCTCGTCGACGAGTTCGGCGCAGGCGTCCAACATGCGCTGTACCCGCGCGACACTTCGACCCTGCACCGGTACGCGGCGCAGCGGCCCGGTCGTGGCGGCTGGTGTGGACACTCGGTGCCACCCCCCTTCGACGGATGAACATATCTGCACGTCACGAGTCCGTGACTACCGGTACAACGAGCGGGCCGGGATTGCGGTATTTACCAGGTACAACGTTCCTGATATGAAGTCAGTTCATATTCATCTCTGAGGAGCGCGCATGGTCGGCACCGCACCGGTCACCGCCCGCTGGTCCAACTGGGCCGGCAACCAGCGTGGCAGCGCCACCACCATCCTGCGCCCCGGCTCGCCAGCCGACGTCGCCGAGGCCGTCAACGCCGCCACGACCGAGGGCGGTCGGATCCGGGTGACCGGCAGCGGCCACTCCTTCACCGCCGTCGCGCTCGCCGACGACCGGCGGATGGACCTGTCGGAGTTGACCACCACCGTCAGCGTCGACGTCGAGAACCGGCTCGTCACCGTACCGGCGGGAATGACCCTACGGGCGCTCAACGGCCTGCTCGCCCGGCACCGCCTCGCCCTGCCCAACCTCGGCGACATCGACGCCCAGACGGTGGCCGGGGCGATCTCCACGGGCACCCACGGCACCGGCGTCGCCTACGGCTGCCTGTCCACCTTCGTCGAAGCGATCACCCTGGTCACCGGCACCGGAGAGGTGCTGCGCTGCTCCGCCGACGAGCACCCCGACGTCTTCGCCGCCGCCCGGGTGTCGCTCGGCGCGCTCGGCGTGCTGGTCGAGGTGACCCTGCGCTGCGTCGACGCCTTCGTGCTGCACGCCCACGAACGCCCGGCCGCGCTGGCCGACGTGCTCGCCGACCTGCCCACCCTGATCGGCGGCCACGACCACGCCGAGTTCTACTGGTTCCCCTACACGGCGCGCGTGCAGGTCAAGACCAACGACCGGGTACCCGCCAACGACCGGCCACTGCCCCGGTGGCGCGGCTGGCTCGACGACGACTTCCTCGCCAACACCGTCTTCGCGAGCGCCTGCCGGCTCGGTCGGGCCGTACCGACACTGGCCCCGGGAATCAGCGCGATCTCCGCCCGCGCGCTCACCGAACGCCGCTACACCGGGCGCTCCGACCGGGTGTTCTGCACCCCACGCCGGGTCCGCTTCGTCGAAATGGAGTACGGCCTGCCCCGCGAGGCGCTACCCGAGGCACTGGCCGCGCTCCAACGGATCGTCGGCGGGCTGCCGTTCAAGGTGCTCTTCCCGGTCGAGGTGCGGTTCACCGCCGCCGACGACATCTGGCTGTCCCACGGCTACGGCCGGGACTCCGCGTACATCGCGGTGCACCAGTACGTCGGCATGCCGTACGAGCCGTACTTCCGGGCCTTCGAAGAGGTCGCCGCCGGGCTGGGTGGCCGCCCGCACTGGGGCAAGCTGCACTACCGCGACGCCGCCTCGCTGGCCGCGGCGTACCCGCGCTTCGCCAACTTCCAGGCCGTCCGCGACCGCCTGGACCCGAACCGTGTCTTCACCAGCCCTCACCTGACCCACGTCCTCGGCGCCTGACGGCACCCATCGGTGCTAGAGCGCGAGGTCGTCCAGGTTGACTGCGTCGGCCAAGGCCTCGGCGCCCTTGTCGTTCAGGTGCATACCGTCGCCGCTGTCCAGCGCGGGGTGGATGTAGTCGGGGGCCTGAGGATCGGCGACAGTTCGGGCCACATCGACGACAGAGTCGAAGGCGTCGGTCGTGCGGATCCAGTCGTTCACCTCACGTCGGATGGCGAGGCCCTCCGGCGTGCTGATCCCGGGGCCGGCGCCCGCGAAGGGACCAATGGTGGCGGCGAGGATCTTCAGCCCGGCGCGGTGGGCGCGGCCAGCCAGAGCGCTGAAGCCTTCGATGAGGGCGCCGGCGGTGGTGGGCGGTTCGCCGAGCATGCCGGGAAGACCGAGGTCGTTGATGCCGAAGTGGACCAGAACGTGGGTCAGGGCGGGTATCGAGAGAACATCGCGGTCGAATCGCGCCAGTGCGTGTTCGCCGACCCCGTCACGCAGGAGGCGGTTTCCAGCGATGCCCTGGTTGACGACCCATCCTCGCTTCAGGCGCCGGTTGAGAAAGTCGACGGAGCGATGGTTCGCGCTGGTCGTGGTGCCGACTCCTTCGAACCAGGAGTCGCCGAAGGCCGCTGCGATCACGGTGTCCTGCGGGGCGGGCACGTCGACACCCGAGATGTAGTACCTGGCTTCGACCTGCTCCGTCCACGGGAGTACGGGAGACATGACGTGATTGCCGCCGGCGATCCGGGCGACTTCCGCTGGCCGGTGGGAATGGGTGGCCAGACCGGTCCTCTCCGGGAGGTAGAGGCTCACGACCAGGTCCGTTCCGGCGGCGACCGGGACGTCGACCGGGTCGGTGAGGCACTCTTCGCCCGCAGGGATGACGCAGTGCTCGGCGCCATCGAAGAAGAGGACGGCCTGCCGGTGACCGACGGCGACCGTCGCGGCCTGGACGGCCAACGGGGTGCGGCCGTAGCGGTTCGTCAGGCGCAGGCGGAAGGCTTCCCCACCGCCGGCCATGTGCAGCACCTGACGAACGGTCTGGTCGACGAAGCCACGGGGTTCGCTGAACTGGAACTGCTCGTACGGGCTGATCACTGCGGTACGGAAACCGGCTGTCCAGATCATGTTCCAGGCCCCTCAGATGTCCAGGACGATCCGGCCGCTGGCTGAGCCCTGCTCGACCAGTTCGTGTGCCCGTGCGATCTCCGCCAACGGCAACCGGGCGGCGATTGGGTAGCGCAGGTCACCGCCGACCAGCGCGGCTGTCAGTTCGGTCGCGGCGGTCTCGTTCGCCTGCTCCGGGAAGTCGTCGTTGCTGAGGAACCGGACGGTGATGTTCTTGAAACCGAGCGGCCAGTACGGGATGCGTGGCTCAGCCGCACCGGTCGCGTAGGTGGCGATCACACCACCGGTGCGGAGGATTTCCAGATTGGTCGCCACGTTGACGTCGAAGGCCAGCTCGGCCACCCGGTCGATCGGTTCCCCACCGGTGTATTCGAGGATCCGGGCGGCCACATCGCCACCGGCGGTGTCTACCGCGTGGTGCGCGCCCGCGGCCAGCGCGTCTGCGATCTGGTCTGCCTTGCGTACCGTCGCGATCACGATGGCGTCGCCCCGGCGGGCCACCGCCAACGCGGCCCGGCCGACCGCACCGAGGGCTCCGGTGACGACAACCCGCTGGCCGGTCACCGGTCCGTCGGCGAAGATCGCCCGGTGGGCGGTGATGCCCGGGATGCCGAGTCCGGCCGCCTGCTCGTACGGCACGCCGGCGGGCAGCGTCACGGCGTGCCGGGCGGGCACCACGGTGTATTCGGCGGCCGTGCCGAACGGGCGGTACGACTGGGCGAGGTAGACCCAGACCCTTTCGCCGATCCGGGACGGATCGACGCCCAGCCCGACCGCGTCGATCACCCCGGCACCGTCACCGTGCGGGACGACCCGGGGAAACATCATGGTGGAGCCCCACCAGCCCTGCCGTTTACCCAGGTCGCCGACGTGAATCCCGGAGACCGACACCCGGACCCGGACCTCGCCCTCACCCGGCCACGGATCGGGCAACTCACCGACCTGGAGCACCTCGCGCGCCGGGCCCTGCCGGTCGTACCACGCCGCGCGCATCAGGCACCTACCGGTTCGGTCGTGGTGCCCTCCTCGACGCTGACCACCTCATCGATCAGGGAGAAGAACGCCTGGATCCCGGGCCGGTCCGCGCCCCGTCGCCGGGATTCGGCGAAGTCCTCGGACGAGCCCCAGAAGACGATGTCCAGCCATTCGTCGGCCGTCAGCCGGACCAGACGCGCGCCGAGGAAGCCGGCGCGATCGGTCTGGAAGTCGCGCAGCATCTCCGGCCGCGCGGCCAGCAGGGCGTCGGCGCGTGCCGGGAGCACGCGGAAACGAGTGATTTCGACGGTGGTCATCGTTCCTCAATCCGTTCGGGTAATAGGCCCTGAGCCCTTGACGCCCAGCATCAGCCTGAGCTGGGTCAGCAGGACCTCGCGGAACTCCGCGGGCGACGGCGTGGGATGGCGCTGGACGCGAGAGACGATCAGACCGGCCAGCGCCGAAAGCAGGAGATCCGTCACGGCTTCGGCGTCGTGGACCAGCTTGAACTCGCCCCGCTCAGCGCCTTCCCGTACGGCGGCCAGAAAAGGCGCCCGGTAACGCATCTGCACCTCCGCGCTGTAGTCGCGGAGTTCGTCGTCGCGCATGGCGGATCGCCAGAATTCGACGAGGACCTGCCGCGTGCTCTCCGAGTTGTGCAGACTCCGGTCCACCAGCGCGACCAGCCGTCGCCACGGATCGGCTTCGGCGGCGGACGCCGCTTGCAGGGCATCCACCTCCTGGTCGGTGAAGACCTGCATGGCCTCGATGATCATGTCCTCGCGGGAGCCAAAGTAGGTCTGCAGGGTGCTGATCGCGACACCGCCGGCCGCAGACACGTCCGTGAACCGTGTGTTCTCGTATCCGCGGGCAGCGAGCACACCTGCCACCGCTTCGAGAACCGCCGTCCGTTTCGCCCCACCCGCACGCCTTTTCCGAATCACCATGGCGTCATACGCGGGGGCCGGACGTTGTCGTTCCAGCGGTACATGTCTCGCGAGTCCCACACGTGGTTCGCCGGCATGACCATACGGTACGACCGTACCGATCCGGCCGAAAGATTTTCACCTGCACTGTGATGGGAGACACCAGACACGAAAACGGCCCCCGCAGGGGGCCGTTTTCCAAGATCTCGTAGCGCAGGGGTTACTCGGTGCTGGTGGCGGCCTTGCGGGGGGCCGCCTTCTTGGCCGGGGTCTTCTTGGCCGCGGTGGTGGCCTTGGCGGTGGTGGTCTTCTTCGCGGCGGTGGACTTGCTGGCAGCGGCCGTCTTCTTGGTGGCCGCTGCCTTCTTCGCCGGAGCCTTCTTCGCCGCCGCCTTCTTCTTCGGCGCCGGACCCTTGGCCCGCTTCTCGGCCAGCATCTCCGAGGCTTCCTCGATGCTCAGCGCCTCCGGGGTCTGCCCGCGCCGCAGAGACGCGTTGAACTCCCCGTCGGTGACGTACGGGCCGAACCGGCCGTCCTTGATCACCAGCGGCTTCTCGGTCGCCGGGTCGACGCCCATCTCCCGCAGCGGGGGCGCCGCCGCCCGCCGTCCGCGGGTCTTCGGGGCGGCCAGCAGAGCCAGCGCCTCGTCGAGGCCGACGGTGAACATCTGCTCCTCGGACTCCAGCGAACGGAACTCCTCGCCGCGCTTGACGTACGGACCGTAGCGGCCGTTGTTGGCGAACACCTCGACGCCGTCAGGCGCGACGCCGACCAGCCGGGGCAGGCTGAGCAGCCGGAGCGCCTCCTCGAGGGTCAGCGAGTCCGGTGTCTGCGAGCGCAGCAGGGAGGACTTCCGCTCGCCGCTGGACACGTACGGGCCGAACCGGCCGGACTTGAGCACGATCGGCTCGCCGGTGGCGGGGTCGTCGCCGAGCTTGCGCTCGCCGCTGCCGCCGAGGAACAGCTCGTGCACCTTCTCCGGGGTCAGCTCGTCCGGGGCCAGGCCCTCGGGGATCGGCGCGCGGTCGCCCTGGGCACCGCCCTCCTCGCCCTCGCCCGAGGGAGCCGGCGTGGGCTGCTCGCCACCGGGCAGCTCGCGCTGGAGGTACGGCCCGTACCGGCCGACCCGGACGACGACCTCGCGGCCGTCCTCGTCGGTGAAGAGCGGGATGGAGTTGACGCTGCGCGCGTCGATCTCGCTGAGGTTCTCGGTGACCAGCTTCTTGAGCCCACCGGAGCGGGCGATGTCCTGGTCGCCGGCGCCGTTGGCGCTGCCGAAGTAGAACGCCGTGAGGAAGTCGACCGCGGCGTGGTCCCCGCCGGCGATCTCGTCCAGCTCGTTCTCCATGGTGGCGGTGAAGTCGTAGTCGATCAGGCGTGGGTAGTGCCGCTCCATCAGCCCGATCACCGCGAAGGCCAGGAAGGTGGGGATCATCGCCTGGCCGCGCTTGGTGACGTACCCCCGGTCCTGGATCGTCTGCATGATCGACGCGTAGGTGGACGGTCGGCCGATGCCCAGCTCCTCCAGGGCCTTGACCAGCGACGCTTCGGTGTATCGCGACGGCGGCTGGGTGTGGTGACCCTGGGCGGCCAGCTCGTCGGCGGTCAGCGGCTGGTCCTTGACCAGGGTGGGCAGCCGGCGCTCGGCGTCCTCGGCCTCGGCGTTCTCGTCGTCGCTGGACTCGACGTAGGCGCGCAGGAAGCCCGGGTCGGTGATGGTCTTGCCGGTGGCGCCGAAGTCGGCTTCCTCCTGGGAGGTGGAGACCGCGCGGATGCGCACCGAGACGCTGGAGCCGACCGCGTCGGTCATCTGCGAGGCGATGGTCCGGCGCCAGATCAGCTCGTAGAGCTTGAACTCCTCGGCGGACAGCTCCTTGGCGACCTCGCCGGGGGTACGGAAGTTGTCGCCCGCCGGACGGATCGCCTCGTGCGCCTCCTGCGCGTTCTTCACCTTGCCGGTGTAGCGGCGCGGCTCCGGCGGCACGCTGCGCTCGCCGTACAGCTCGACGATCTGCCGGCGGGCCGCCGAGATGGCGGTCTCCGACAGGTTGACCGAGTCGGTACGCATGTAGGTGATGTAGCCGTTCTCGTACAGCCGCTGCGCGGTGCGCATCGTCTGCTGCGACGACAGGCGCAGCTTGCGGGCCGCCTCCTGCTGGAGCGTCGAGGTGATGAACGGCGCGTACGGGCGGCGACGGTAGGGCTTCTCCTCGACGCGGGTGACGGTGAACGGCCGCCCGTCGAGGCGGGCCGCCAGGCCACGGGCGCCACTCTCGTCGAGGTGCACGACGCCGGCCCCGGGCCTCACCTTGCCGGTGGTCGGCTCGAAGTCCTTGCCGGTGGCGATGCGGTCGCCGTTCAGCGCGATGAGGGTGGCGTTGAACGCGCGCGGCCCCTCGCCGGCGTTCGCCACGGCGAGGGTGGCAAGGATGTCCCAGTACTCGGCGGTGCGGAAGGCCATCCGCTGCCGCTCCCGCTCGACCACGATCCGGGTCGCCACGGACTGCACCCGGCCCGCCGAGAGCCTCGGCATGACCTTCTTCCACAGCACCGGAGAGACCTCGTAGCCGTAGAGCCGGTCGAGGATCCGTCGGGCCTCCTGGGCGTCGACGAGGTCGCGGTCGATCTCCCGGGGGTTGGCCACCGCCGCCTGGATCGCCGGCTTGGTGATCTCGTGGAACACCATCCGCTTGACCGGCACCTTGGGCTTGAGGGTCTCCACCAGGTGCCAGGCGATCGCCTCGCCCTCGCGGTCCTCATCCGTCGCCAGGAAGATCTCGTCGACCTCCTTGGCCAGCTTCACCAGCTTGCTGATCTGCTGCTTCCGGTCGGCGGAGACGACGTAGAGCGCGTGGAAGCCGTTGTCCACGTCCACCCCGAGCCGGGCCCAGGGCTCCTTCTTGTACTTGGCCGGCACGTCGGCGGCGTTGCGCGGCAGGTCGCGGACGTGACCGAAGCTGGCCTCCACGACGTACCCCGGGCCGAGGTAGCCCGAGATCGTCTTGGCCTTCGCCGGTGACTCGACGATGACCAGACGGGTGGTTCCAGCTTCGCTCGGCACGTCTCTCCCCGACCTCACTCCTGCTCGTGGCCTTCCGGCGCCCGGACAGCGACCGCTTTCGACCCCGCCGTCGCACCGGCGGTCCGGATGTCCAACGTAACGCGCCGCCCGCGTTTCGGGTTTCGCGGGCCGCAAACCGCTCCGGCGAGGCGGTCAACTCCCGCCCCGCCGCGCTCGGCACTGCCGGACGGCGCCACCGTACACCGTGTGTAGGGCTCGAAGCGGGTCACTGTGACGATGGCGGACTCTCGGCCGAGGTCCGACCCGCCCGTTTTCCGCCGGTATCGCCTCGCCGGCTGTCCGGCACCGGACACGCGGCGCCCGCTCCGGCTCGCGCCGCATTCTGGGCGGAATGACCGGTTCACGCCTCGGTCAGGGTCGGGTCGGCCAGGCGTCGGCCGGCGCCGCTCGCGGCGGCTCCCCGACCAGCTCGGCGAGCCGACCCAACCGGCGCCGGCCGCTGATCAGGTAGCCCGGGCCGCCGTCGTCCGGGCCGGTCATCGCGCCTTCCAGGCCGGCGGCGGCGAGTGCCGCACCGATCGGTTCCCAGCACTCCCGGTCGCCCTCGCCGAGCCTGAGCAGGAAGCCGCCGGAGGGCTCCGGCGTCCCCGCGGCGGCGAGCCAGAGCCGCAGCCGCCGGCCGGTGAGGTGGAAGGTGGCCGGCGGGCGCTTCGCCGTGCCGTGCAGCCAGGCGACCGCGAGCGGCTTCAGAACCCGGGTGTACGAGGTACGGACGGCGTGTCGCTCGTCCCCGGTCGGCTCCCAGCTCGCCGCGAGCCCGCGCAGCGCCAGCTCGGCGACGAGCACGTGCACCCGCCAGGCGGCGTCCACCCGCACCGAGAGGCGGGCGGTGCCACCCATCCGCACCACCTCGCCCGGACCGGCGAGCAGCCCGGTCAGGTCGGCGACCGTGGGTTCGGCCGCCTCCGCGCCGAAAAAGACCAGTTGCCGCCCCGCGTCGTCGGTCTGCGGGGGCGGGGAGGACGGCACGCCCGCTCCGGATCGCCGTCGTGCCGAGCCGGGTGCCGGCGCCTCGGGCTCGGGGGCCGGGAACAGCGCCGGCGGCGGCTGAGCCGCTCCGGTGTCGCCGAACCCGCTCAGCGACACTCCGGCACCTCGTCGAAGGCTTGTTTCAGCTCCTCGGAGTTGAGCTGGCTGGTGTCCAGGGCGCTGGCGTCGTACTCCTTCTTGAGGGTCTCCACCGCGGCGCGCACCCCGTCGTAGAAGGCGGTCGGCTCGCTGGTGCCCAACCCGTCGATGGTGTCCCGGGCCCGGCCGTACGCGTCCCGCATCTTTCCCAGAGAGCTGCGGAAACCGGCGGAGATAGCTTCGCCGTTGTCCGTCTCCGGGATGCCGGCCTGCTCCACCTTGCGGCGCGCGGTCTCGCTGGCCTGCTCCGCCCCACCGAAGAGCCGCACCAGGTTCTCCTTGGCCTGCGCCGGGGTGGTCTGCGCGGTCATCTGCTCGTCGGTGCTGCTGGTCAACTTGCTGATCTCCGACCGCCACGGAGTGAGCGCACCGCAGACCGAGGCCGCCCAGGCTCGCGGGCTGGGACCGCCACCGCAGCCGGAGAGCACGACGACGAACGTGGCCAGGACCACCGTGAACTTTCCGGCGGCTGACGCCCGGCACGTACGCATGCGTTGCAGCGTACGACCTCCGGCCGGGTGTGGCATCGGTCAGGACGGCCCGGAGAAGGACCCGAGAGTCCCCGGTCGGCGCGACACGCCGACCGGGGACCCGGTGCCGGGAACGATCAGGCGTTGACCGTCTCCGGCCGGTGGTCCGTGCTGCCCGCACCGGTGTCGGAGTCGTCCATCGCGATGCCCTTGCGCTTGCTGAACACCACGGACGCCGCGATGATCAGCGTGGCCACCACCGCGATGGCCACCCGCACGGGGGTGTTCCGGTCGTCGCCGATGCTGAACGCCACCACAGCGGGCGCGATCAGCAGCGAGACCAGGTTCATCACCTTGAGCAGCGGGTTGATGGCCGGGCCTGCGGTGTCCTTGAACGGGTCGCCGACCGTGTCGCCGATGACCGTCGCGGCGTGCGCCTCGGAGCCCTTGCCCCCGTACGCGCCGTCCTCCACCAGCTTCTTGGCGTTGTCCCAGGCACCACCGGAGTTGGCCAGGAAGACCGCCATCAGCGTGCCGGCCCCGATCGCACCGGCCAGGTACGCCGCGAGCGCGCCCGGCCCGAGGCCGAAACCGACCGCGATCGGCGCCAGGATGGCGAGCAGGCCGGGGGTCATCAGCTCGCGCTGCGCGTCCCGGGTGCAGATGTCCACAACCTTGCCGTACTCAGGGCGCTGGGTGCGGTCCATGATGCCGGGCAGCTCACGGAACTGCCGGCGGACCTCCATCACCACGGCGCCGGCCGAGCGGGACACCGCGTTGATGGCCAGCCCGGAGAAGAGGAAGACCACCGCCGCACCGATGATCAGGCCGACCAGGTTGCGCGGGTTGGCCACGTTCAGCGAGTTGAGGATCTCGCTCCCGACGTCGCCCACCCCCGCGTCCGCGTACGCGGTGCGGAGCGAGTCGGTGTACGACCCGAACAGCGCGGTCGCGGCGAGCACCGCCGTGGCGATCGCGATGCCCTTGGTGATCGCCTTGGTGGTGTTGCCGACCGCGTCCAACTCGGTGAGCGTCCGGGCGCCGTGCTCGTCGATGTCACCGGACATCTCGGCGATGCCCTGGGCGTTGTCGGAGATGGGCCCGAAGGTGTCCATCGCGACGATCACGCCGACCGTGGTGAGCAGGCCGGTACCGGCCAGCGCCACCGCGAACAGCGACAGCGTGATGCTGCTGCCGCCGAGCAGGAACGCGCCGAAGACACCGGCGCCGATCAGCAGCGCCGAGTAGACGGCGGACTCCAGGCCGATGCTGATGCCGGCCAGGATGACCGTGGCCGCACCGGTCTGCGAACTCTTGCCGATGTCCTGCACCGGGCGCCGGTTGGTCTCGGTGAAGTAGCCGGTCAGTGCCTGGATCGCGGCGGCCAGCACGATGCCGATCACCACCGCGCCGATGGCCACGAGCCGCGGGTTGCGGTCGACGTCGGTGAGCCCACCCTCCAACTCGGCGAAGGTCGCCGGCAGGTAGGCGTAGGCGGCGATCGCCACCAGCACCGCGGAGAGCACCGCCGAGATGTAGAAGGCCCGGTTGATCGCGGTCAGGGCGTTGCGGTCGGACGCGCGGAGCCGGGTGATGAAGACTCCGAAGATCGCGACCAGCACGCCGATGGTGGAGATGATCAGCGGGAAGACCAGGCCGTCCTCGCCGAACGCGGCGCGACCGAGGATCAGGGCGGCGACAAGCGTGACCGCGTACGACTCGAACAGGTCGGCCGCCATGCCGGCGCAGTCACCGACGTTGTCGCCCACGTTGTCGGCGATGGTGGCGGCGTTGCGCGGGTCGTCCTCGGGGATGCCCTGCTCGACCTTGCCGACCAGGTCGGCGCCGACGTCGGCGGCCTTGGTGAAGATGCCGCCGCCGACCCGCATGAACATCGCGAGCAGCGCGGCACCGAAGCCGAAGCCCTCCAGCACGGTCGGCGCGTCGCCCCGGTAGACCAGGACGACGAGCGCGGCGCCGAAGAGGCCGAGGCCCACGGTGAGGAAGCCGACCACGCCGCCGGTCCGGAAGGCGATCTTCATGGCTGCCTCGCGGCCGCCAACGCGCTCCCGTGCGGCGGCGGCCACCCGCAGGTTGGCCCGGGTGGCCAGCCACATGCCGGCGCCGCCGATGAACGCGCTGAACAGCGCACCCACCACGAAGAACGCCGACCGGCCGAGCTTCACCGCGGTCTCGCTGCCGTCGGTGTCATGCACCGGCAGCAGGAAGAGCAGGATCACCGCGATCACCACGAAGATCGCCAGGGTGCGGAACTGCCGCAGCAGGTACGCCGAGGCGCCCTCCTGGACCGCGCCGGAGATCTCCTGCATGTTGGTGGTGCCCTTACCGGCCGCCAGCACCGCCTTCGTCAGGGCGGCGGCGAAGGCGAGCGCCACCAGCGCGATGACCGCGGCGATGATGACGTACCTGGCATTGGCCCCGGTTAGGGATAGCCCGCCGCTGTCGGCGGCCAAGGTCTCGGACATCTGTGTCCTCCTGTACCGAACACGCGCGCCGGTCAGTGGAGACGCACCCACCGGCGCCTGAAATGCGGACTCGCAAGCGCGCGCCAACCCACTCCAGCGGACCAGCGATGACCACCCATACCCGCTGGCTGCGGGATGGATCACTTGCTGACAACCCGGGTACTGTAGCCCTCCACAGTGTCGGAGGTCACAC
The DNA here is from genome assembly GCF_052601155.1 of Micromonospora yongxingensis. Lineage (NCBI taxonomy): Bacteria > Bacillati > Actinomycetota > Actinomycetes > Micromonosporales > Micromonosporaceae > Micromonospora > Micromonospora yongxingensis. Next base: position 28,857 of record NZ_JBQXEO010000029.1, on the reverse strand, counting down.
CGAGGGGGCACCGTGTCTCGATGATCTTCGTCGCTGTGTTATGAAACGAAATCTGATATAGGGCCCGGTCCATGACAAGAAGGCCGCATCCCGGTGGGATGCGGCCTGTGGAACGGGAACGGGTCAGCGGCCGACGGGCCACACCATCCGCACCTCGGTGCCGATGCCCTCGTCGACCGGACGCACCTGAAGGTCCTCGACGAAACCGGCGAGCAGCGCGAAGCCGACACCCGTGGTCAGCGCCTCGTCGGTGAGCGACTCGTTGGCCAGCTCGTCCGGCGGCAGGGCCGCCAGCCCGATGCCCGCCTCGATCGGCGCGCGATCCACCACCCGCACCGAGTACGACCCCGAGTCGGACATCTCCACCAGCACCGGGTCGGCCAGGCCGTACTGGCGGTGCAGTGCCACCGCCCGGGTGCACGCCTCGCCGATGGCCAGGCGAACCTCGTCCAGCAGGTCCTCCCGGACCCCGGCGCGCCGGGCGACGGCGACACCGACCAGCCTGGCGGTGCGCACGTGCACCGGCGCCGGGGAGAAGGAGAGCCGGACCGTCGCCATCACGCGCTGGCGCCGCTCGGCTCCGCGCCGACGGCAGCATCGACCGTGGGGTGCAGCGGGAACACCTGGTCCAAGGCGGTGATCCGGAAGATCTTCAGCAGGGGCTCCTTGTCGCAGACCAGGGCGAACGAGCCGCCGGCCGTACGCAGCCGCTTGAGCGCGCCGACCAGCACGCCCAGCCCGGTGGAGTCGAGGAAGTCCACCCGACCGAGGTCGACCACCACGTGTCGGGCGCCACCATCGATCAGTTCGAGGAGCCGTTCGCGGAGCCGGGGCGCGGTGTAGACGTCCACCTCACCGCCGACCTCGAGCACCGTGTGCTCGCCCACGGTGCGGGTCGCCAGCGACAGCTCCATCGGTCCTCCTCGCCAGAGCCGTAAACTCTCCTGGGCATCTAACCACTACCGCCGGGACACCCTGCGGTCACCGGCGGAGCCTTCCCTTTACCCCCGGGCCCGACTTTTCATCTCCGAACACCAGTGCGAGAGTGCAGGACGTGACTGACGACAGCTTCAGCTCGGCGCGCCTGTCGCCGGGCCACGACCTGAAGCCGTCGTCCCTGGCCACCGTATCCGCAGGCCCAGGCACCGGGCCAACGCCGGTCGACCTGCTGCGCCGACTGCGCGCCCGGGGCGCCGGCGACCCGGTCACCCACGTCGAGCGGGTGCCGGCCCGCGCCGGGGTGCCCGCGCCCTGGCCGACGTGGGCACCGGCGGAGCTTCGCACGGCGTTCGCCCGCCGCGGCGTGGTCGCGCCCTGGCAGCACCAAGCCGAGGCGGCCAACCTGGCGTACGACGGCGGGCACGTGGTGGTCGCCACCGGCACCGCGTCGGGCAAGTCGCTCGCGTACCAGCTCCCGGCGCTGGCCACCCTGCTCGCCGACCCCCGTGCCACGGTGCTCTACCTGGCGCCGACCAAGGCGCTCGCCGCCGACCAGCTGCGGGCCGTCGCCGCACTGGAGCTGGAGGGGGTACGCCCGGCCTGCTACGACGGGGACACTCCGCGCGCCGAGCGGGAGTGGATCCGCCGGCACTCCCGGTTCGTGCTGACCAATCCGGACATGCTGCACCACGGCATCCTGCCCGGGCACGCCCAGTGGTCCGGGTTCCTGCGCCGCCTGGCGTACGTGGTCATCGACGAGTGCCACACCTACCGGGGGGTCTTCGGCTCGCACGTGGCGCACGTGCTGCGCCGGCTACGCCGCCAGTGCGCCCGGTTCGGGGCCTCCCCGGTGTTCGTGCTCGCCTCGGCGACCTCCGGCGACCCGGCGACCGCGGCCGGCCGCCTGACCGGCCTGCCGGTGACCGCGGTCACCGAGGACGCCTCACCGCGCGGCGGGGTGACCTTCGCTCTCTGGGAACCACCGCTGCTTCCGCCCGACTCGGGGGCGGCTTCCTCGTTCCCCCCACCGCAGCCGACGGGCGGGCACGACGAGACGGCGGACCTCGTCCAGGTCCGCCGGTCGGCCCTGCGGGAGACCGCGGACCTGCTCGCCGACACGGTCGCCGAGGGGGTACGCACGCTCGCGTTCGTCCGCTCCCGCAAGGGCGCCGAGGTGGTGGCGGCCAACGCACGCCGGGCGCTGGACGACGCGGTGCCCGGGCTCGGCGACCGGGTCGCCGCGTACCGGGGCGGCTACCTGCGCGAGGAGCGCCGCGAGCTGGAGCGCGCTCTGCTGCACGGCGATCTGCTCGGCCTGGCCTCCACCAACGCCCTGGAGCTGGGCGTCGACCTCATCGGGCTCGACGCGGTGCTGATCTGCGGCTACCCGGGTACGCGGGCGTCGCTCTGGCAGCAGGCGGGCCGCGCCGGGCGCTCCGGACAGGAGGCCCTCGCGGTGCTGGTGGCCCGGGACGATCCGCTGGACACCTACCTGGTGCACCACCCGGAGGCCATCTTCGGGGCGCCGGTGGAGGCGACGGTGCTCGACCCGGCCAACCCGTACGTGCTGGCCCCGCAGCTCGCCTGCGCCGCGGTCGAGGCCCCGCTCACCCCGGCCGACCTGGCACTCTTCGGTGACGGGGCCAAGGAGGCTGTCGACGAGCTGGTGGCGGCCGGTGCGCTGCGGCAGCGGCCCACCGGCTGGTACTGGCGGCACCGGGAGCGCCCCGAGGTCGACCTGCGCGGCGAGGGCGGCGCCCCGGTCTGCGTGGTGGAAGCCTCCACCGGCCGGCTGCTCGGCACCGTGGACGGCGGCTCCTCGCACTTCCTCCTCCACGCCGGCGCGGTCTACCTGCACCAGGGCGTCTCGTACGTGGTCGACGAGCTCGACCTCGCCGACGGGTGCGCGCTGGTGCACGTCGAGGAGCCGGACTGGTCCACCCACGCCCGGGACGTCACCGACCTGTCCGTGGTGTCGGTGCGCTCCTACGTCGACGCCGGGCCCGTCGGCATGTTCCTCGGCGAGGTCGACGTGACCAGTCAGGTGGTGTCCTACCAGCGGCGCCGCATCGCCACCGGCGAGGTGATCGACACCCGGCCGCTCGACCTGCCCACCCGGGAGCTGCGCACCGTCGCGGTCTGGTTCACCCTGTCACCACAGTCGCTGACCGCCGCCGGCGTGCAGGCCGCGGACGTACCGGGTGCGCTGCACGCCGCCGAGCACGCCGCGATCGGCCTGCTGCCGCTGATGGCCACCTGCGACCGGTGGGACATCGGTGGGCTCTCCACCGCGGTACACCCGGACACCGAGGCGCCGACCGTCTTCGTCTACGACGGGCACCCGGGGGGCGCCGGCTTCGCCGAGCGGGCGTACGGGACGGCGTCGGCGTGGCTGCGGGCCACCCGGGACGCCATCGCGGAGTGCGGCTGCGAGACCGGCTGCCCGTCCTGCGTGCAGTCGCCGAAGTGCGGCAACGGCAACAACCCGCTCTCCAAGCCGGACGCGATCCGGGCGCTCGACGTGGTGCTGGCGAACCTGCCCGCCTGAGCCTGGTTGCATGATCCGACGCCACACGGGGAATAGCGTGGGAGCGCTTCCATTGATGCATGTCTCGCCGTTCACTCACGCACCGAGGAGGAGCCGTGGCCGACACCATCGCCGAGACCGTCGACCTGCTCTACACCATCGACCAGGAGAAACTCACCCTCGACCAGCAGATCGCGCTCGGTTCCGCGCTGGCCGCCCTGGCCCAGGCGGAACGGCTGGAGCAGATCAACGAACGGCTGCGCGGGATCCATCAGGTCCTCAACGGCTGGGCGCTGCGCGCCACCGTCGACGGTCGCTGACCTCCACGGGCACCGATCAAACCGGGTGGATCTTTCGCTGGTGGGAGCGCCGGGGGACGCGGGCCGGCGGTGGTCGCAAGGCTGTGCGAGACTCCGGCGCATCATTCCCCTGAGGAGACCAGATGCAGCTCGACAACTTGCAGACCCTGCGGCAGTTCCACATCCGCCAGCGACTCCGGATGATGGTCAACCAGTACGAGGTCCGGGCGGTCGCCCCGGACGGCACCGAGGGTGAGCTGCTGGCTTTCGCGCAGCAGAAGCGGCTCGCCTTCAAGGAGCAGGTGACGATCTACACCGACGACTCCAAGCAGCAGGCCCTGCTCGGCTTCAAGGCCCGCCAGCGCATCGACCTCGGCGCCACGTACGACGTCACCGACGCGGCCGGCAACCCGATCGGCCTGTTCCGCAAGGACTTCGCCCAGTCGCTGCTCCGCTCCACCTGGCACGTCGAGCAGGCCGGCCTGCCGCAGGTGACGGGCCAGGAGCGCAGCCTGCCGGTGGCGCTGCTGCGCCGGTTCGTCGACTCGCTGTCCTGGCTGCCGTACCACTTCGACTTCGTCGCCGACGGCCAGACCGTCTTCTCCGTGGTGAAGAAGTGGGGCCTGCGCGACAAGTACGTCGTCGAGGTGCACAACCCGCAGATCGACCGCCGCCTGGTCATCGCGATGGCCGTCGCCCTCGACGCGCTCCAGGCCCGCTGACGCACCCGGCCCACCGGGCCACTCTGCGCTCGGCCGCTGGCCGGGACACGGGCCCACCGGTCCGTGTCCCGGCCAGCCGGCTGCCAGCCACCGGATCGGCTGCCGACCGGATCGGCTGATCGCCCGGCAGTGGTCGAACCAGTCAGGCCCGCACCGGTCCGGCGCGGGCCGTGGACGCCGCGACACGGGTCAGACCGGGTAGGGGCGTGACTGTCACCTCGACGGTCACCAGCACGTCGAGCCCGTCGAGGCGACAGTCCGCGAGACGTCCACCGTTGCGACCGGCGATGTCGGCGGCGAACGCGCAGGCGGCCGTGCCGCCGTCGAACACCCTGCCTGCGCCGGCCAGCGCACCAAGGTCCGCTGCCACCGCCGCCCGCTGAGCCGCCATCGCGGTCGCGGTGACGGCAGCGCCGAACGTGCCCACCAGCACGAAGACCAGCCCCAGCGCCAGCAGAAGAACGCTTGCACCACCCCGATCGAGGGACAACTGCTCGACTCCGGGCCGCTCGGCGTCCAGCCTCTCCTCGTCCGACCGGTCGATCTCCAGGTGGTCCGCGTGTTGTCGCTGTTGGCGGAGGTGCGGCGAGCCGGGCGGGGTCTGGTGCGCCGGAACGACCGGGCATTGGTTCACCGGTTCACCTCCCCGGCCCCGGGTTCGACGGCCGCGACGGCGGTGGCCTCCACGGTCATGCGCGGTAGCCGACCGCCGAGCGCACGCACCGGCGCCCGTACGGTCGCCCGCACCCGGTCGCCCTCGATCGACACCGACACCTCCGCCCCCGGCGGCGCCGCGCCCGGGCCGCCGGTGCTGCCGTCCGCGCCCCGCGCGGCGGCCAGCGCCGCCTCCCGCGCGACGTGCAGGCAACTCGCCTGGGTGCTGACGGCCGTGACGGTGGTCAGGCCGGCGAGCAGGAGCAGGAGCAGCGCCGGCAGGCCGGCCGCCAGTTCGGCGGTGAAGGACCCCCGGTCACCGTCGCCCGGCCGGTCGACGACGACGACGCGGACCATCCGCCCGCCACCGGTCGGCCACCCGGCGGTGCCGGTCCCCCGATCGCGGCCGGCCTGCCGGCGCCGGATCACTTGAGCGCCCGGTCGATGACGGCGGTCAGAGCTGACTGGACGTTGCCGGAGGTCAACACCTTCAGCAGGATCCCGGCGAAGGCGACGGCGGCGAGAGTGCCGACGGCGTACTCCGCCGTGTTCATTCCGGCGTCACCGCGCAGGCGGGCGATGAGTTTACGCATGGCTTTCCCTTCTCGATGGGTCAGAGCACGTCGCCGAGGACGGCGACGATCACCGGCACCAGGCCGGCGAGAATGAACGCCGGGAGGAAGCAGAGCCCCAGCGGCAGGACGATGAGCACGCCCGCCCGGCGGGCCGACGCCTCGGCGGCGGTGGCCCGGTCGGCACGCAGGTCGTCGGCGAGCCGGGTCAGCGCACCGGCCAGAGCCGCCCCGCTGTTCGCCGAGCGGAATGCGGCTGCGGTCAACCGCTCCGCCCCCGGCACCCCGTCCAGCGCGGACCACGCCTCGGCCGGGCCGCCGCCGAGCAGCAGGGTGCGGCCGACCCGGGCCAACCGCTCGGCGAGCGGGCCGTCGAGCGCCTCGGCGACAGCCAGCACCGAGCGGTCCACCGGGGCGCCCGCCCGCAGCGCCGCAGCCAGCAGGTCGGCGGCGAGCGGCAGGTCGCCGGCCTCCCGGAGCCGCCGGTTGCGCGCGGCCGGCGACTCGATCCGCCGCAGAAGCCGGTCCAGCAGTAACGCGGTCGGGACCGCGCCGAGCAGCCCGAACCAACCGCCGATGACCACGGCCACGGCGAGCCCGCCCAGACCCGCTGCGAGCCGGATCGCGTCCGGCCGCCGGCCGACCACTGCGCTCGGACCCGCGACGGAAACCGTCCGGGACATCAACCGGCCCGCCCCGGCGTCGCGCCCAGGCGTTCGGCCCAGAACAGACCAAGGACCTGCAGGGCGACCGCGAGCACCGCGCAGACCCCGCCGACCGTGCTGTGCAGGAGGACCGCCACGGGATCCACGCCGATGCCGTACCCGAGCCCGATCCCGCCGATCGGCAGGGCCGCCAGTAGCCAGGCCGTGGCCCGGGCCCCGGCCGCCTGCGCTGCCGCAGCGGCCAGCCCTCGGTCGGTCGCCCGGGCGTCCGCCTCGATCCGCTCGACGAGATCCGCCAGCGGCGCACCCGTCCGGTCCGCCAGCCGCACCGCCGCCGAGGTGAGCTGGCGAAGCCGGTCCGGCCCACCCGCGGAGGCGATCTCGACGACCGGCGGGACGGGCAGACCCGCCCGGAGATCCGCCGCGAGACCGCAGAGCTGGTCCAACCCGCGCCGTCGGATCCGCTCGACGTGTCGATTCGTCCGCCACCGCAGCAGAGCGCGCACGGCCAGCGTGCCGTAGGCGGCAACCGCGACGGCGGCCACCGGCCCGGCCAGCACGGCGCCGACACCGGCTCCCAGCAGGCCGACAAGCAGCAGCATGCGTGCCGGCGAACGTGGGGCACGCGGTGGGATCGGCTGCCCACCAGCCCCGGCGGCGGTCCTGGTCGTCGAGTCGACGGCCCGAAGTCCGCCGCCGTCGACTGCTGCCACGGTGAACGGATCGTCCCGAACCGACAGGTCCGCTTCGATCACTGGCACGGAGGCTGGCGTTACCGGCGGCCGCTCGGTGTCCGGTGCGAGGGCCACCGGCCGGGCGGTACCGGCCGGACCACGGGGGTCGCGCCGGGTCGGCGGACGTTGCGGACCTGCCGGTCGCGTGGATCCCACTGCGCCGCCCGCCGCTCTCGGCCAGGGCTGGTCGCCGCTGACGTCCCTGGTGGACCAGCCGGTCAGCGTCCGCCGGCCGCCGAAGTTCCGGGCTACGGGCGGCTGGTGACCGGAGGAGGGTGGAGTGCCGAACCCATCGACAGGGACGTCCAACCCGTGACCGAGTTCTCTGACCCATTCCACCAACGCTTCGTCCGGGTCGGCACCGCCGTTTCCACGGCCGGCCGTCGTCAACACGCGGCGGCGACGGCCCCGGATGCTGTGCACAGGCCAGGCCACGAGTGCCGCGGCGGCCAGCAGCAGTGCCACCACCAGCAGCGCCCCGCCCGTCATGCCGGACCCGCCGATCCGGGCCACGGCTCGCCGAGGATCGGCGGCACCGCCACGCCACGGTCCCGCAACAGCGCGCCGAACGCCCGGGCGGCCAGCCCGAGCCCTCGACCGCGTACCCAGGCGGGCACCACGGTGACCACCCGGTCGGGGCCTTCCGGGAGCAGCAGGCAGATCGATTCCAGGACCCGTCCCCGATCGCCGCGGCGGACCTGGAACAGGACCTGCAACGCGGCGATCACCTGAGCGTGCAGCGCGGCGCGCGGCAGCCCACCCAGCATGCCGAGCGCCTCCAGCCGGGCCGGCACGTCGGATGGTGTGTTGGCGTGCAGCGTTCCGGCGCCCCCGTCGTGGCCCGTGTTCAGCGCGGCCAGCAGGTCGACCACCTCGCCACCCCGGCACTCGCCGACCACCAGCCGGTCCGGACGCATCCGCAACGCCTGCCGGACCAGGTCGCCGAGGCTCACCACGCCCGATCCCTCCACGTTGGCGGTACGCGCCTGCAGCCCCACCACGTGCGGGTGCCCCGGTTGCAGTTCGGCGGCGTCCTCGACGAGCACGATCCGCTCGGTGGCCGGCACCAGCCCGAGCAGCGTGTTGAGCAGGGTGGTCTTGCCCGACCCCGTGCCGCCGGTGACCAGGTAGGCCAACCGGGCTGCGACGACGGCGGCGAGCACGGGTGCCACCGGTCGTGGCACGGTCCCCTGGCTCACCAGCTCGTCCAGCGTGAACGGTCGGTGCCGGAAGGTTCGCAGGGACAGGTACGGGCCTTCGGTCGCCACCGGCGGCAGTACGGCGTGCAGCCGGGTGCCGTCGGGAAGCCGGGCGTCGGCGTACGGGGAGCCGTCGTCGAGCCGCCGCCCGGCGCTGGCGATCAGTCGCTGCGCCAACCGTCGAACGTCCTCGACCGTGCCCACCGGGACCGCCACCTGGTGCAGCCCCGCTCCCCGGTCGACCCAGACGCGCGTCCCGTTGACGAGTACGTCGGTCACGTCCGGGTCGGTCAGCAGCGGGGCCAGCGGCCCGGCGCCCACGAGGTCGTCGTGGACCCGGTCGGCGATCCGCAGCACGGCGGTGTCGCCGAGCACCGCCGCGGTGGGTTCGGCCCGTACCGCGGAGACGATCGCCGCCGGGGTGACCGGGGTGGTGGCCGCGGCGATGCGCTGCCGTACCCGGCCGGCGAGGGTGGCGTCCTCCGGCCGGCCGCTCATGCCGCACCCGTGGCCGGTACGCCGGTGAGCTCGGTGACGATCCGCTGGCAGAGGGCGGCCAGCGGGCCCTTGCCGGCGGCGGCCGGAGCCTCGCCCCGTTCCAGCCCGCGGCAGAGCCCTGGCTCGGGGCGCAGCGTGCCGGCGAGGGGAAGCCCGAGGGCGCGTGCCACCTCCGTCGCGCGCAATCGACCCGGCGCGGGACCGCGTACGACCACCGAGAGTGCGGCGCAGTGCGGGACGGCGGCGGCCACCACGCGCGCGGCCGCGGCGGTGGCGCGCAGCTCGGCCGGGACGACGACGAACGCCTGGTCGGCCGCCTGCAACGCGATCACGGCGGCGTCGTCCAGCTGTCGAGGCAGGTCGATCACCACGAAGTCCCGGCCACGCCGAGCCGCGTCCACGGTGGCCGCCATCGCCGCTGCGGGCAGCGGCAGCAGGTCGCCGCGGTCCCAGGAGAGCACCACCAGGTCACCGCGGCTGGGCAGTGCCCGGACCAGCGCCGGGGCGTCGACCCGCCCGTCCGCACCGGTCAGCGACGGCCAGCGCAGCCCTTCCAGCTGCTCCCAGCCGAGCACGAGGTCGAGACCGCCGCCGAGTGGATCGGCGTCGACCAGCAGCGTGCGAAGTCGGGCCCGCGCGGCCGTCACGGCGAGCCCGCCGGCGAGCACGCTCGCCCCAGCGCCACCCCGCCCGCCGAACACCGCGACGATCCGCGCGCCGGAACCGTCCGGCCGGTCCGGGTCCTGCTCGGCGAACCGGTCCACCAGCCACGGCTCGGCGGCGGGCAGCGCGGCGACGTGCTCGGCACCGATCAGCTCGGCGATCTGCCAGCCGGGGTCGATCTCGCCGGCTCGGCCGACCAGCACCAGCCGGGGTCGGTGCGGCAGCCGCGCGCGAAGGCACGACTGCGCCTGGTCGGCGCCGAGCAGCACCAGCGGCGCGGGCAGCCAGCGGGTGCGGGCGGCCGCCGGGTCGGCGGCGAGCTCGACCTCGGTCCCGCCTGCGGCGGCGAGCCGGAGCAGGTCGTCGAGCAGGTCGCCGTCCTCCGTGACGATCAGGGGGAGTCGTCGGATCGGCGGAACGGAGGTACGGGGTGCCATCGCGGCCTCCAGCGGGTCGGGCTCGGGTGTGCCGCCGACCCTGCTCGGAATCCGCCCCGCGAACCGTCCCGACCGCACTGCCTGTGGACAACGCGGCGGCCTGTGGACAACGCCCGCCGACCCACTTGATCTGCTACGCGCGCCAGGTCAAACCGGCCCGAACACAGACGCAGCGGGGCCGCTCCCGAAGGAGCGACCCCGCTGTCGGCCGGTCAGCCGATCCGGTCGGTCCAGGCGGTATCGAGGATCACCTGGTACGAGCTGATCCGCACGGGTGCGAGCGTCAGCCGCTCGTGGGCGAGCAGTTCACCCGTTTTCGGGTCGAAGATCAGCAGGGACTGGGCGTCGTGCTCGCGGTCGTCGAAGGTCACCGCCACGCCCTTCCGTCCGGCGCGGTCGGTCACCTGCCCTCGCCACCGGAAGCCGGGAACGTCGGCGAGGACCCGGAGGATCTCCGCGCGGGTCTGACGCGGTACGACGTACCGCCCGTACACCGTGCTGACCTCCTTGCTCACCGCACCCGCTCCGTGGACGACCTTGAGCAGGTCGCGCAGCTGCGACCTGTCGGTCGGCAGCGGCGTGAGGTCCCTGGGTGGCAGCGGAACGCTGGCGGGTGCGGGCGTGCCGGCGACGCCGGGACGCGTCCAGGGGTTCCGCTGCCAGTAGTCCCGGGACTCCTGATCCGGGTACTGCGGTTCCAGTTGGACGGTGACCTGGTTGCCGGTCCCGTCGGCGGCCTGCCAGACCTTGGTCTCGTCGGCGAAGGCAACGTGGTGGCGGCCGTCGGAAGAGGTCATCACCGGATCGCCCCACAGTTTCGTGTGGTGGTACATGTAGCGCCCGCCCCGGTTGTCGTACCCCGTGCCGACCAGCTTCCCGGCCAGGGCCCGCAGCTGCGGGCCGGCCGGCGGCGCTTCCGAGGCGAACTGGTACGCGACCGGCACGAGCACCGAACCCGGTGCGGCAGCCGGCACGTCCGCGGTGTCCGGGGTGGCCCCGCCGAAGGGCTGGAGGACCGCCACGGCGCCGGCCGCGACCGCCATGGTCCCGGCCGTCAGGACCAGCCGCCGGGTCGGGCGTACCCGGCGGTGATTGGTTGTCGGCTCGGCCTCGCCGGCCCGGTCGATCAGGTCGCGCGCCGAGACCGGGGGTCGCGTGACGGCGGCGGCCCGGGCCGGGTCGGCCGGGCCGAGGAGGCTACGGGTTCGCTCTGCTCCGAACATCACAGGTCCTCTCGAATGCTGGCCAGCACCGGACGTCGGGGCCGGACGGGGCGGTCTGACATCGCTTCGGTGAGGCGTCGGCGGGCACGGTGCAGACGCACCGCCACGGTGGTGCGGGCACAGCCGAGTACCTGGGCGGCCTCGGAGACCGTCAGCTCCTCCCAACCGATCAGCCGGAGGATCTCCTGATCGAGGTCGTTGAGAGTCGCCAGGGCCGCGCGGATGTCGGCGACTCCCACGGTGGCGTCAGCGCCGGACGGGTGCGCCACCCGCGCCAGGTCGGCGTCGCTGATCGGCAGGACGTCCGGGGCGGCGCGCCGGGACCGCCACTGGTTCGCCAGGAGGCGCCGGGCCACCCCGTACAGCCAGGGCAGGCTGCGGTCCGGCACCTCGCCGCGGCGCCGCCAGGCGACGACGAAGACCTCCTGGGCGAGCTCCGCCGACGCGTCCGCGTCGGCGAGTCGACGCAGGCCGTACCTGACGATGTGCGCGTACTCGGCGGCGTAGAGGCTGGTGAACCAGTCCTCGTCGCGTTTCCTCGGTGGACCCACCCGAACCCCCATTGCCTCGGCGACTCTCACCTTGGCTTGTGTCGCGGCCGGCCCGACGATTACCGGAAGGGGCATGATCGGGTCGGGACGGCTACGTGGTGGCGCCCGGGGCGAGGACGGTCACCGACTCGGGGAACGTCGTCACGAGGCGCCGGACATTGCGGCGAGGGTCGACGACCAGCAGCTCGGTGCCGGCCCCGGTCTCGCGCTGCACCACGGCGCCGTCGGCCACCACCCCTCGACACAACTGCCGGCCACCTGCGCCGGAAGGAGCTATCTCGATCCGGCCGGCGGCGACGCCGGAGGCCACATCGACGCCCAACAGCGCGACCGAGGGCGCCACCAGCATGCCCTCCGGAGCGCTGGCCGGCACCAGATCGGGTCGGCCGACCTCCACCCAGATGCTCGGTGGGCTCCCACCCCCGTGGATCAGCGCGAAGGGACCAGCCACCTCACCCGGCACGAGCTGACCCGGTACGACCACCGGCAGTGCCCGGCCCTCACCCGTCAGGATGTCCTTGAGCGTGACAGCCACCTCGTGCGGTGCGGACCCGACGAGCAGTGGTTTCGGATCGAACACCGCCAACTCCCGGCCGGCGATGAAGGCCACCACCGCGGCGGCTGGAGGGAGGGCCACGGTGAGCTGTCGTACCGTGCCGCCTGGCAACGCCATGGTCGCGAAGGTCCAGGCCGTGCCCGGCTTGCCCAGCAGGGCCGAGCGGCCGTCCGTGGACCACCGCAACAGCTCATGCTCCTCGGGAACCTCGTACTCCGTCACGGCCGACAGGTCCCTCAACCACCACCGGCCGTCCCGTTTCCCGCCCAGCCACCGCCCGTCCGGCGACAGGGACAGGTTGAGCGGTCCCGTGTCCGGGGGCGTACGGCCGACGCGGAAGTGCTCGCCGGACCGGGTCACCAGGTAGACGTCGTTCTGCTCGAACGTACGGCTGACGGGATTGAAGCTGTCGGCGTCGACGGCCCGGTGGTACATCAGCGCTGCCGGCCCCACCCCGTGGTCAGCCGGCAGGTCCGTGACCCGGGCAGGCACGGCGTAGATCGAATCGAGATTCGGTCGCGCCTGCGAAAGGCGCGCGGTGCATGACGCCTCGCTGCCTCAAGCGCTACATCGCCCGTGAAACCCACTCACTGCTAGCCACCGGCCCAGCAGCTGAGAATCATGGGCCCGCACAGCAACACTCCGGCACCGGCATGCGGTTCGACCCCGAGACGACGGAGACAACGTGAAGGCCCTCTTCTACCCGGCATTCGGCTACACCGACCTCTCCGGAACCGCAGACGAGTACCACGCCCTAGCCGCACTCATCTCGGCCGGAGGTGGAACCCGTGCGGCGGAGCACGATGCCATCGACCCCTTCGGCGGCACCGCCCTCAGCTGCGTCCGGATCTCAACCGCGGCCAACAGCATGGTCCTGATCTCGGTCGACCACGCCGACGGCGTACTCCAGATTGTCGGCGCCCCCGCCCCGCTGGCCATCTTCGCGTCGAACCTCGAATCCATGGCGACTGACGAGCACGGCGGCCACCTACACATCGAGTACTACCCAGATCACCCCTACCTGGCGCCAGCATCAGCCGATCTGGTCGTCAACAGCCCGCGCGGCGGTATGCCGACGCGGTAGCCCGACAGACAGTCCGTGATGGCGTCTACAGCGCGAGCATCGCTGCGGCGACCTCGTCGGCAGCCTCGTCGGGGATCGCGGTCGCGGCCTGTTCGAGCACGAGCAGCCGCGCGCCGGGGATCGCGCGCGCGAGTGCCTCGCCGTTGCCGACCGGGAAGAACGGGTCGCGACGACCGTGCACAACGAGCGCCGGTATCGCGAGTTCGGGCAGACGCTCCCGCCAGCGCGGCGTGCAGTCCAGCTTGGAGAACACCATGCCCATCTGGTTGGCCATCTGGACCGCGGGCTCCCTGCCGGGGGTGCGGTCGAAGATGCGCCCGGCGGTCGCGTGCGCTGCGGCGGGATCGTCGCCGAGGATCTCCGCGCCGGCAGCGGCGAATTCCGCCACGGCAGCGCGGTCGGACCAGTCGGGCATCGGGAGCGCGAACAGCCGGTTCATCGTCGCCGCGTCGTGGTCGGGCAGGTCGTCGTCGACCGGGCCCGGTGCGACGGGCCGCGTCCCGGCGAGGGTGAGTGCCGAGAACGCCTCCGGGTGGTCGAGCGCGGCGACCTGGGCGACCATGCCGCCGACGCCGATGCCCGCCAGGTGCGCCGGTCGGTCGTCGAGACCGCGGGCGAGCGCGGCCGCGTCGGCGGCGAGGTCGCGCAGCGTGTACGCCGGCGCCTCGGGGTCGACGGTCGTGGACGCGCCGGAGTCACGCAGGTCGTAGCGCACGACGTGACGTCCGCCGCGAGCGAGCGTCTCGCAGAGCGCGTCGGGCCAGGAGAGCATGGTCGTGCCGCCCGCGAGCAGCACGAGGGGCGCCGCCGCGTCGCCGAAGTGCTCGACCCCGAGCGTCACGCCCTCGGGCGTGCGGAACGAGTGGACCGTCGAGTGCATCGTCAACCTCCAGGACAGCCGCGTGACTGCGGCACACGCTACGCGCGCAACGTCGACCGCAGCCTCGCTGTCAGCACCAGCACCGACTCAGGAATCCGGCCAGAGCGCAGCTCGGAACCGTCGTGGACGAGCCGCGGACAGTGCCCACGCGACTCTGCCAAACCAACCTCGTCCGACTCATCAGGGCATGCCCGCGTATCGGAGCGGGATTGGAGGGCGGGGGCGACGCCACGAAACATGGGCCAGGATGGCGAAGGCGATCAGAAGTACCACCGCGATGAGGAGGATGAACCATCCGGAATGATCGCCCACCTCGCGCACTCTCAGGCAGGGGTCGCTCTTGGCGTAGTGAACACGAATGCGCTGACCGGTGCTCACAGCTTGGTTTGCGTCGACCGTGGCGCGCAGGCTTGATTCACACACCTCGCCACGGTTTGTAGTGAACCGGACCGTCAGGAAGGTTCTCGCACCGCGATGCTCGACCTCCAGCACGTCAGCCACTGCCTCTGATCCCCGACGTTCGTCTGTGATTGACCATGCGCCGATCACCGTTATCGAAGTCGCAAAGACGAGACTGAACATCGAGAACACCCGCAGGAAGGTTCGGCTTGGCCGTCGCCGGTTCATGGCCGGACTCTAGAACGGGCCAGCAACGAGGCTGGTGCGGTCAACAGAGTCACAACCGCCTACCCCCAAGGGCTCCGGATCTGGACCCGGCAAGCACGAACGGACAGCCAAGCCCTCGCCTGTTGCCGCCCTCCCATCTGCCGTCGACCCGCTCTCGGGGAGCGGGCGGCCACCAACCGCGCCCTCTGGCGCATCACCCCTCGTCCGCATGCGCTGCCACCAGCCCACGAAGGACTACGTCACCCGCCGCACGGCAGAGGGCAAGACCCAGACGGAGATCATGGGATGCCTCATGCGCTACATCGCCCGAGACGCCTACCGACTGCTCACAGCTGACCACCTAATTGAGTGTGCTTGAAGGCTCCGCAAGGATGATCATGTCCGAGTGAACTACCTGCTCTGGAACGATGTCGCCGAATGGTTCGCGTCCGACTGCTCGTCACTTGAGGCCTACATCCTCGACGCCGGTGAGACCGACTGGCAACGGGCGATCGACCTCGTGAGATCCCAGGGATGGCGGTTCGACTACACGGTCGAAGACCACTCCCTGCCACTACCGCAGCAGGTCGCTGAGATCTTCGCCCGCACCTCCGAGGCGTTCGTCAACCTGCGCATCTGGCCAGCGCCCGACCTGCGGGTCAATACCCACTTCTTCAGCGAAGACGAGGTCGTGTTCGACTTCGACCGCGACGATCTACAGGGCCAGCACCAACTGGACCTCCTGTGCTGCTTCATGCGCAGCCTCGGACGGCACCTCGGAAAGCCAGTGCGCCTCACACCGGAGGACAACCCGCAGCACCCTTTGATCATCTACTCAGCCACGGATGATCGGATCTCCCTGACCGCTTGACGGAAATAGGAGCGTCCACCTCGCCGGCAGCCGGCTGTCCGGCCTCGCCCGTCGCCCGTCCGCGTAACGCGGGTCGCTTGACCCTGTCACGGCAGCACGTCCGCGGTCACCGCCGCTACCGCATGTCAGAATGCACCCAAACCTGGAGCAGAGCTGGCAGAACGGGCGAGCCGATGACGACGAGCAGGGCGGCCGGGCTGGTGCGGAAAGCCGGGGACCCGGAGCGGGCCACGTTCCTGGAACTCTTCTTCGACCTGGTGTTTGTCCTCGCGCTCGCTCAGCTCTCGCGCGGCCTGGCCGAGGATCTCGGGTGGAGCGGTGCCTTCCGGACGCTGGTGCTGTTGGGTGCCATGTGGTGGGTCTGGTCCAGCACCGCGTGGCTGACCGACCGGACGGACCCGCAACGACCGGTAATCCAGGCGCTCGTCATCGCGACCATGGTCGGCAGCCTGGTGATGGCGGCCGCGGTGCCCGAGGCATTCGGCGACACGGGCCTGATCTTCGCGGGCGCCTACGTCGCCATCCAGCTCGGCCGCGGGCTCGTCCTCGTGGCCGTTCTGCGTAACCACGAACTGCAGCGCCACGCCATGCGCGGGCTGTTCTGGTACGGCCTGTCGGCGCTGCCGTGGATCGCGGGGGCGCTCGTGGACGGCACGGCGCGTGGGGCGTTGTGGGCACTCGCGGTGGTCCTTGACCACACCGCAGGCAGAATCGGCTTCCCCACCCCGGGGGCGGGCCGTACGCCCAGCCGAGACCTTGTGATCTCGGGCGAGCACCTGTCCGAGCGCTACCGGCAGTTCTTCATCATCGCGCTCGGCGAGCTGATCCTGGTGACCGGACTGGCGCTGAGCAGCAGCGGCTTCGCGCCGTACGGGGCCGCCGCGTTCGCGGTGTCGATCGCGACCACCGTGCTGCTGTGGCGGATCTACATCTACCGCGCCGGACAGGTCCTGGCGGGAGCGATCGCCGTGTCCGCCGACCCGGTCCGCCTCGCCCGATCGGCGTCATACGCCCACCTGGTGATGGTGGCCGGCGTGGTCGCTGTAGCCGTCGGCGACGAACTTGTCATCGCCCATCCACTCGGGCACACCCCACCGGCCTGGATCGCCGTCATCCTCGGCGGACCCGCGCTGTACCTGGCCGGGCGCGCCCGCTTCGAGCACACGGTATTCGGCCGCGTGTCCCGGTCCCGACCGATCGGCGTCCTTGCGCTGGCCGCACTGACGCCAGCGATGCTCCCCCTGCCGCCAGTCGTGGTCGCCGCCGCCGCAGCCCTCGTCCTGACCGGGATCGCCATGTCCGACGCAGCCCGCGCCCGCGGACGCCCGCCTGAGCCGCCGTCACCACCCGGCTAGCCGGAAGTGTCACCCATGTCTTGAGGCTGTTCTGTCACGCAGGTCCTGAGACCCGACATCGCCGGCAGCCGGCCGACTCACCTCGAGGGCTGCGGACCTGCTGTGGCGCGCTTACCCCGGAAAGGGACGACCCCCGTCGGGGGATCCGGGTCCGTTGTACCGACTAGGGTCGGACGGTCTCGTCGGACGGGTCGACACAGGGCCGCTTCTCGTCGATTGGCGTCGCTGGCCGACCCTGGCCGTAGGTGTTGCTGCCTTCAGGCTGCCTCGCGGTACCGCTGGATCGCCTGCGCGGCTCGCGGTCCAGATGATCCGTCAGCGTTACGGAGCTGAGGGCAGCGGCTCTGGCGGCGTGCGCGAGGATGAATACATGCCGAATGCGAACGAGTTGCAGGCTCGACAGGATCGGGCACTGGCACGCTGGGAGTACCTCCAGAGCAATTGGCGCCGACGCGCCAGGGTCAACAAAGGCACCTCGATGCTCCTGGTCTACCTCAGCGTGTCCCTGGCAATCTCCGCCACCGTGTTGGCGACGGCGCCGGCCGTTCCGAAGTGGTTGATCGCTGCCGTCAGTGGCGGTACTGCCCTCGCGACGACCCTGCTGGCTGCTACCAAGGCTCAGGAGCACTGGGCGCTCGCTCGGTCGATACAGAACCAGCTACATGCCGAGCGCTTTCTCTACGAGCAACAGGCTGGCCGTTACGCCCTCGCGAGCGCTTCGACTGACGAAGCGCGAACTCGGCTCTTCTCGGAACGCATCACCGAAATTGCATTGGCGGCTCATGACTCCTGGGCAACCCGGATAGTCACCACGCCCGCTCCCGTCGCGGCTGCACCTGCCTCGGCACCACCCGTAACCTGATCCACTGAGCCGATGGTCGACGGGATAATCGAGAGCCGGTCCGGCATCTGGCGGGTTCTCACGGAGGCGGTCCGGCGGGAGTCCAACCGCCGGCAGCGGTATCAGCGCTGATCGTGGCACTGCTGGCCCTTCAGGGTCGCTGACCTGTGGCTGAGTGAGCCCCGCCAGAGACTCGAACCCTGAACCCCTCTCGCCTGGCGTCGACCACGAGCCCTGCCACGCCCGCCGTCTGCTGGGCCCGCCACGAGTCCGGGGACCAGTGCTACCAACTGCTGTCGATGATCCTCCGGACGGTCGGTTTAGGCCCGACTGATCGCCACCAACCCCGCCGAAGGCGGTAAAGCTGCCACGCGACTGGTCCCGCGACGTCAAACCGGTCACGATCAGCCGGGAAGACTCCTTCGGCCGGCTGCTACCCGCCGTCCCACCTCGACACCGGGGCATCATCTCCGCCGCCGCCGGGGCGGGGCTCCGCTGGGGCGAGTGCGCCGGGCTGACGTGGTCCTCGGACCTCGACCGGGCATCGCTGCGGGTGGTCCAGGTGGCCGAGGAGACCCACGGCGGGATCGTCCTGTGCCCGTACCCGAAGAGCCGCGCGCCGGGGTCCGAACCGTGCCGCTGCCCACCCTCCTTCTGGCCGTGCTCCGTGAGCTGCACGCCGCCGCCGACGAACCGGACCCGCGCACGCTCGTCTTCCGCGACCGGGTCGGTCGCCCACTGCGGCGGTCGAACTCCCGGCGTCGGATCTGGCTGCCCTCGCTCGTGCGCGCCGACTGCTCGGCCAAGTCGTCAACACCGGCCCACACCGGTACCGCGCGACCTGGCCGGACCGGGAGGGGCATCGAGTGGTCGGCGGAGTTCCCACCGAACGGGAAGCGGTCGCCTGCGTGGCGGCCAAGGCCGTCGGCGGGATGCGGTTCCACGACCTGCGGCACGCCTACGCCACCTGGCTGGTCACCGACGGCGTGCCGATCAACCTGGTGCAGCGGGTCATGGGCCACGAACAGGCCTCCACGACCCTCAACCGGTACACCCATACCCCGGACGACTGCGCCGCCCGCGTCCTGGAGGCGTTCGACCGCTCTGCTGCCTCCGGCCGGAAAAACGCCCTCGAACACCGCTTCGACGGGAACGGAGACGACTTGTGGCCTGCTGTGGCGCGCTTACCCCGGAAAGGGACGACCCCCGTCGGGGGGAGACGGGGGTCGTCGAAAGGTTCGGCTCCGGGGGGGTCGAGCCGAACCACTCAGCGGTCACGGGGGGTGCAACCGCCGAGGGTCTGTCTGTTTTCGGAGATATGAAAACTCGTCGTGCGAACAAGTCTGCCTGAGCGGGCCCGTCACGTCGAGTGGTGTCGACCCCACTCACTGCGAAAATCTCCTTGCGGAGTGTGAGCGCGGTCACGCCGAGTGGAGGTGGTGGCGCCGGCCCGCAGGTCCGAGGGGTGGCCTGACCCCGGGCACCCGCCGACGATAGACCATCCGGCTAGACTTTCGCGCCGTGGGCCGAAGTGCCGCTTTCTTCGATCTGGACAAGACCGTCATCGCCAAGTCGAGCGCCCTGGCGTTCGGTCGGCCGTTCTACCGGGACGGGCTGATCACCCGGCGTGACGTGGTCAAGTCGGCGTACGCGCAGCTGATGTTCCGGCTGGGCGGCACCGACGAGCAGACCATGGCCCGAACACGGGACTACCTGGCTGCGCTCTGCAAGGGCTGGCAGGTGGAGCAGGTCCGCCAGATCGTCGCGGAGACACTGCACGAGCTGATCAACCCCTACGTGTACGCCGAGGCCGCCGCGCTGATCGAGGAGCACCAGGCGGCCGGGCGGGACGTGGTGCTGGTCTCCGCTTCCGGTGAGGAGATGGTCCGGCCGATCGGCGAGTTGCTCGGGGTGACGGACGTGATCGCCACCCGGATGACGGTGCGGGACGGCCGGTACAGCGGTGAGGTCGAGTTCTACGCGGCCGGCCCGAGCAAGGTCGAGGCGGTCGGTGAGTTGGCCGCCGCGCGCGGCTACGACCTGGCCGAGTCGTACGCCTACTCCGACTCGTACAGCGACCGTCCCCTCCTGGAGTGCGTCGGGCATCCGAGCGTGGTCAACCCGGACCGTCAGTTGCGCAAGCTGGCTTCTGAGAACGCCTGGCCGGTGCTGGAGTTCCGGCACCCGATCCCGCTGGGGCGTCGGCTGCGGGAGCGGCCCGCCGTCCCGGTCGCCGCGGCGGCACTGGGGGTGGGTGTGGGCGTGGCCATCGGCATCGCCTGGTACGGGCGGCACCGTCGCACCCGCGCCGCCGCCACCGCCTGACCTCCGCACCCGGATCGAGGGGGCGGGACAGCGGGGCTCAGGCGGCGGCGAGGATCTCGTCGCCGATGACGGTGAGCTGGTCGGCGCCAACCTCCACGGCTGACATGTAGTGGCGCAGCCAGGAGCGCAGCCCGTCCGGGGTGCCGGTGGCGAAGGCGCCGGCCGAGCCGACGTACTCCGGTTCGCGCTCGCGGTGGCCGACGTCGACGGCGAGCAGGCCGCGCGGGTCGAGGCCGCTGGCGAGCAGCACGAGGCGCGCGGCGCCCCGGGCCACCACGCCGGACGGACCGGCGAACGGGCGCAGGTTCAGCAGTTCCCCGTGGACCACGGCGGCGAGCACCAGCGGGGAGACCTTCGTGCCGCCGGCGACCAGGCCGGCGAGCCCGTCAAGCCGGGCGGCGACCACCGGGTCGGCGACGGGCCGGCCCAGCTCGTTCTCCGGCACCATGTCGCGGGCGGCGAGCACGTGCAGCTTCGCGAGGGCCTGGCGGGGGGCCTTCGGCCAGAGTTCGCTGAGCCCGGGCAGCGCCCCGGCGACCCGCAGCGCCCCCTGGAGCACCGGGTCGGTGACCGTGCCGGCGCGGACGGCCTCACGATCGTGGGTGGCCCCTTCGAGGGCGGCGCTCGCCACGGCGGACCGGAGGCTGACCTCGGCCGCGACCTGGCCGCCGTGCCGGCGCAGCGCGCGGTGGCCGAGCGCCTGGTCGAACCGCTCGCGGGCCCGCTCGACGGCGGGGGTGATGTCGGCGAGCGCGAGCAGCGGGGCGAGCGGGTCGGTGGTCACCCCGCCACGCTAGCGACCCGGCCTGGCCTGCCGGGTCGCACCCGGCCGTAACGCGACCCCGGCCACCGTCGGGCGCGCGGCGGGGGCCGCTCGGCGCGACGGACCGGGCAGCCGTGGCCGGCGGGGGGCCCCACGACTACCCTCGTGCCCAGCGAGACGCAGGTCACCCGAGGACGAGGAGTCACGGCATGAGCGAGGCATTGGCCAATCTGCTGAACGAGACGCGCCAGTTCCCCCCGCCGGCCGAACTCGCCGCGCACGCCAACGTCACCGCCGACGCGTACGCCGAGGCCGACGCCGACCGGCTCGCGTTCTGGGCGAAGCAGGCCGACCGGCTGGCCTGGTCGAAGAAGTGGGACGAGGTGCTCGACTGGTCGAACCCGCCGTTCGCGAAGTGGTTCGTCGGTGGGCAGCTCAACGTGGCGTACAACTGCCTGGACCGGCACGTCGAGGCGGGCCGCGGCGACAAGGTCGCCATCCACTGGGAGGGCGAGCCCGGCGACACCCGCACCATCACCTACGCCGAGCTGCACGAGCTGACCTGCCGTGCGGCCAACGCGTTGACCGACCTCGGCGTGGCGGCCGGCGACCGGGTGGCCATCTACCTGCCGATGATCCCGGAGGCGGCGGTCGCGATGCTGGCCTGCGCCCGGATCGGCGCGGCGCACAGCGTGGTCTTCGGCGGCTTCTCCGCCGACTCGCTGAGCAACCGCATCCAGGACGCCAGCGCCAAGGTGGTGATCACCGCCGACGGCGGCTACCGGCGGGGCAAGCCGTCGGCGCTGAAGCCGACCGTGGACGAGGCCGTGGCGAACTGCCCGTCGATCGAGCACGTCCTGGTGGTCCGCCGTACCGGCGAGGACGTGGCGTGGTCGGAGAAGGACCTCTGGTGGCACGAGGCGGTGGAGACCGCGTCGGCCGAGCACACCGCACAGCCGTTCGACGCCGAGCACCCGCTGTTCATCCTCTACACCAGCGGCACGACGGCCCGCCCGAAGGGCATCCTGCACACCACGGGCGGCTACCTCACGCAGGCGTCGTACACGACGCACGCGGTCTTCGACCTGAAGCCCGAGACGGACGTCTACTGGTGCACCGCCGACATCGGCTGGGTCACCGGCCACTCCTACATCGTGTACGGCCCGCTCTCCAACGGCGCCACCCAGGTGATGTACGAGGGCACCCCGGACACCCCGCACAAGGGCCGGTTCTGGGAGATCGTCGACAGGTACGGCGTCACCATCCTCTACACCGCCCCGACCCTGATCCGGACGATGATGAAGTGGGGCGACGACATCCCCGCCGGCTTCGACCTGTCCTCGCTGCGGTTGCTGGGCAGCGTCGGTGAGCCGATCAACCCGGAGGCGTGGATCTGGTACCGGCAGCACGTCGGCCGGGGCGAGCTGCCCGTCGTGGACACCTGGTGGCAGACCGAGACGGGCGCCATCATGATCTCGCCCCTGCCCGGGGTGACGGCGGCCAAGCCGGGCTCGGCGATGACCCCGCTGCCGGGCATCGTGGCCGACGTGGTGGACGACCAGGGCCAGTCGGTGCCCAACGGCGGTGGCGGCTACCTGGTGCTGCGTGAGCCGTGGCCGTCGATGCTGCGCACCATCTGGGGTGACGACAACCGGTTCCTGGAGACGTACTGGAGCCGGTTCCAGGGCATGTACTTCGCCGGCGACGGGGCGAAGAAGGACGACGACGGGCACATCTGGCTGCTCGGCCGGGTGGACGACGTGATGCTGGTGTCCGGGCACAACATCTCCACGACGGAGGTGGAGTCGGCGCTGGTGTCGCACCCGTCGGTGGCCGAGGCGGCCGTGGTGGGCGCGACCGACCCGACCACCGGTCAGGCGATCGTCGCGTTCGCCATTCCGCGCGGCAGCGCGGACGTCGCGGGCGAGGCGGGCGAGGCGCTGATCGCGGAGCTGCGCAACCACGTGGCGAAGGCGCTGGGCCCGATCGCCAAGCCCAGGCAGATCATGCTTGTGCCGGAGCTGCCGAAGACCCGCTCGGGCAAGATCATGCGCCGGTTGCTGCGGGACGTCGCGGAGAACCGGTCGCTGGGCGACGTGACCACGCTGCAGGACTCGTCGGTGATGGAGCTGATCTCCTCAGGGATGAGCGGCACCAAGTCCGACGAGGACTGACGGCAGGCGTACACCCCGGTGGGTGGCGGTCCGGACGGACCGTCACCCACCGTCGTCTTATGTGGAGAGTACGGCCGGCAGCACCTGCTCAGCTGGCCGGTCGGTCGGTGAACCGCGCCGATCATCCGGATAACGCATCCATCACGTTCCTGCCCATCGACGCGTTTCTCATTTAGTTTCACGAACGTCGGCAGGTCTCGATGCGCCCCGTCGCGCCCGTGGCCGGCCGACTCCCTCCGCCCATGCCCGAGAAACGGAGCGGCATGAACAGAAACTCCCATCCGGGGTCGCGCCGACGACTACTCGTCGCGCTACCCGCCATCGCCCTCGCAGCCACGTCACTGACCGTGACCGGCAGCGCGGCGGCCCAGTCGTCGTCCCCCACCCCCCGGGCGGTGATCGGGGCCGATGAGCACTACATCAACTACGCCGAGCCCGAGGTGCAGCCGGACACCACCGGCCGCGAGGTCAAGGGCAAGGGTGGCGTCTACGCCCCCGCCGTCGACGACGCGCGCGCGTTCGACCAGAAGCACGCCCGGGGCAACCCGGTGACCGCCAGGCAACTGGCGAAGATCGAAGCCAAGTCGATCAAGACCGGCAAGAACCCCCGGCAGATCAAGCAGGCGCCGACCACGCAGACGGCGAAGCTGCTGACGCTGCTGGTGGAGTTCAACGACCAGGCGAACGACGACTTCACCGGCGTGATGGTGCCGAAGACGGTGTTCGAGGACCGCACCTGCGTCCCCGGCACCGTGCAGAACGGCCCGAAGCACAACAACATCCCGAACCCGGCGACCCTGCCGCACGAGGACAACAACTCGATGTGGGTGCCGGACTTCTCGCCGGCCCACTACGACAAGATGCTCTACAGCAAGAAGGGCATCACCGAGCGGGTCCGCAAGGATCTGCGGGGCCCGGACGGCAAGCGCGGCATCGACATCTCCGGCCGCACGATGCACAACATGTACCTGGAGATGTCCAAGAACGCGTACACGGTCGACGGGCAGGCCAGCCCGTGGATCACCGTGCCGCACTCGGAGGGCTGGTACGCCGCCAACCGCTGCACCCAGGACGAGAACGGCAACTGGGTTCCCGGCCGGGAGCAGTCGATGAACGGCCACCCGGACAACCCGGCCGGCGCGGGGCGGCTGGCGACCGACGCCATCGACGCGCTCGCCGCGAAGGACCCGAGCTTCCCGTGGGCCGACTACGACATCGAGGACCAGGCCGACCGCGACGGTGACGGCAACGTCTTCGAGCCGGACGGCGTGATCGACCACCTCGTCCTGGTGCACGCCGGGCAGGGCAAGTCCCGTGGCGGCGGCGACCAGGGTGTGTACGCCGTCTGGGCGCACTCCTCCTCGGTCGCCGGTGGCTACGACATCCCGGGCACCAACCTCCAGGTGTCGAACTACATCGTGCAGCCGGAGGACGCCGGCGTCGGCGTCTTCGCGCACGAGTTCGGTCACGACCTGGGTCTGCCGGACCTCTACGACACCTCCGGCAACGCCGACTCCGACGTGGACTTCTGGGACCTGATGGCCTCCGGTTCGCACTCGGGTGAGATCTTCCAGGCGCTGCCGACGCACATGGGCATCTGGGACAAGTGGGTGCTCGGCTGGGCCGACCCGCTCACCATCCGTCCCGGGTCGAACTCGCGCGAGGTGAAGCTCGGGCAGACCAGCCGTACGCCGATCGACTCCGAGGACGGCATCAAGGTCGACCTGCCGGACAAGGTGACCACGCTGGCCACGCCGCACAGCGGCACGAAGATGTGGCACAGCAACAACGACCAGGAGTGGGCCGACGTCAAGCTGGGCCGCGCGGTCGACGTGCCGGCGGCGGCGGACGCCAAGTTCTGGATGTGGAACAACTACATCATCGAGGAGGACTGGGACTACGGGTTCGTCGAGATCTCGACGAACGGCGGGACGTCCTGGACCGAGGCGAAGGTGTACGACGAGGCCGGCAACGTGGTCACCACGCCCGACGGCTACCCGGACCCGAACGGCCGGATGAACGACTTCGGCGGCAAGAAGTACGGCCTGACCGGCAGCACCGACGGCTGGCGTCACGACTACGTCGACCTGTCGGCGTACGCCGGGACGACGATCCAGCTGCGGCTCCGGCTGGCCACCGACGAGGCGTTCGAGGAGCGCAACTGGTTCGCCGACGACTTCTCGGTCACCGGCGGCGGTGCCACCACGTGGAGTGACGACGTCGAGGGTGGCGCCAACGGCTGGACGGCCACCGGCGGCACCTGGGTGGACACCACCGGCGCGGGCTGGAAGGTCAGCAGCGGCACCGAGAATCACGCCCACTACTACCTGGCCGAGTGGCGCAACTTCGACGGCTTCGACAAGGGCCTGAAGTACGCATACGACACGATCTACTCGCACGACGCGTGGAAGGTCGACCGGATCTCGTACAACGCGCCGGGCATGCTGGTCTGGTACCGGGACACCGCGCTCGGCGACGTCAACCACGTCACCGGGCAGATGACCGCCCTGCCCAGCTACGGCGCGAAGGGCGGCCTGCTCATCGTCGACTCGCACTTCGACCCGTACCGGCGTACGGGCGAGGCGGCCGTGAAGGACCCGTCGGTGACGGACAACCTGCCCAGCCGTCCGCAGTCGGCGAACGCGGCGTTCTCGCTGAAGCCGACGTACCCCTTCACCGAGTGCCTGGAGGCGGCGGACGAGCCGTACAGCGAGTACTGCACCAAGTTCCGGTCCCAGCCGTCGGTGAAGAGCTTCACCGACGCCAAGACCTGGTACCCCGGCATCGAGATGCGGGACGGTGCCGCGTACGCGCGGGACAACGACGCCTCGGTGGTGCTCCCGTCGCGGAACAACGCGCCGTACACCACCCGGGTCACCCACCCGGACGGCAGCCCGGCGCCGGAGTTCTACGGCGTGACCCTGGGCGGCGGCGCCATCGTGCTTGGCACCGGTAACCCCGGTGACCAGGGCGTCAACTACGGGGTCTCGCTCACCGTCAAGAAGGCGGCACGGGACAACTCGTCCGCCACGGTGTACGTGACCTCGGCGAGGAACTGAAGCAACTGGTCCGTCGTCCGACGGACCAGCGGGCGGCCCGCTCGGAGCACGACGCTCCGGGCGGGCCGTTCCGCGTTCGGGCCCGGCGCGCCGCGTGACGTTACCGCCGGGTTCGGCGCTCCACTTCCAGGGACCTCATAATCCCGACCGGAAATGGATGATCTTGATAGAACCGTAATGTAAATAGTCGCCTGAGGCTACGACTATTTGGTCGTGTTTTGTCCCCTCAAATCTCTCCAAAACCCGCCAGTGGCCCACCTGATCGACTCGTGACAACCGCCCGAACCGTCTGCAAGGGTGAGTGGCGCATCTCATGACAGTGATCGCTTCGGTGACCCCTGCCATGTAACACAGGTCCACAAAGGAGGAGACCTTTGAGGAGACGAGTCACAGCCGGTCTGGCCACTGCCACGGCCGCGCTGCTGGCGGCGGGAGTCGTGGCGACGCCGGCCTCCGGCGCCCCGGCGGCGGGCCCGACCCCCGGTTCCGACAAGGCTAAGCAGGGCAGGGACAACCTCCCGGATCCGATGGCGGATCAGCAGCGGGAGGTCCGGAAGCAGGCCATCGCCGACCTGCTCGCCGGCAAGGCCAAGCTCCAGACGCGCAACGGCTCGAAGGTCATCCAGGTCAAGGACGACCTGTTCGTCGAGTACCAGCAGCCGCCGAAGACCGACCCCATCTTCACGATGCTGGTCAACTTCGGCACGCAGACCGACCCCCGCACCGGCGGCACCCCCGGCCCCGTGGTCAACCAGATCCCGGAGCCGGACCGCAACTGGGACGGCAACGCCACCGACGACAACAGCACCCTCTGGCGGCCCGACTTCCACCGGGAGCACTACCAGGAGATGTTCTACGGTGACGGCGAGTCGATGCGGGACTTCTACCTGAAGCAGTCCGGCGGCCGGTACACCGTCAGCGGCGATGTCACCGACTGGGTGACCGTGCCGTTCAACGAGGCGCGGTACGGCAGCAACGCCATCCCGGAGAGCGACGGCTCCTGGAACTTCGTCAAGGACAGCGCCACCTCCTGGTACGAGTCGCAGGTCGAGGCGGGCAAGACCCCGGAGCAGATCAAGCAGTACCTGGCCCAGTTCGACATCTGGGACCGGTACGACTTCGACGGCGACGGGGACTTCAACGAGGCCGACGGCTACATCGACCACTTCCAGGCGGTGCACGCGGGCGAGGGCGAGGAGGCCGGCGGCGGCGCCCAGGGCGAGGACGCCATCTGGTCGCACCGCTGGGCGGCGTACCCCAACCTGGCCGGCACCGCCGGCCCGACCGGCAACAAGGCCGGCGGTGTGCAGATCGGTGACACGGGGATGTGGATCCGCGACTACACCACCGAGCCGGAGAACGGCGGGTTGGGCGTCTTCGCCCACGAGTACGGCCACGACCTGGGCCTGCCGGACCTCTACGACACCGCAGGCGGCGACAACGGCGTCGGCTTCTGGAGCCTGATGTCCTCCGGTTCGTGGCTGAGCCACGGCACCGACGACATCGGCTCGACCCCGGGCTACATGGACCCGTGGTCGAAGCTCTTCCTCGGCTGGCTCAACCACTCCACCGTCGAGTACGGCAAGGGCACCACCCAGGTGACCCTCGGCCCGGCCGGTGACAGTGACGGGCCGAAGGCCCAGGCGGTGGTCGTCAACCTGCCGTCGCAGACCCAGACGACCAGCTACAACACGCCGTACGGCGGGTCGAACGAGTGGTGGGGCGGCAGCGCCGACGACCTGAACACCACGCTGACCCGTCAGCTGGACCTGACCGGTACGACCACCGCGTCGATCACCGCGAAGGCCTGGTACGACATCGAGGAGGACTACGACTACCTCTACGCAGAGGTGTCGACCGACGGTGGCGCGAGCTGGACGGCGCTCACCAACTCGCTGGTGGACGCCGGCGAGACCGGGGTGGACGGCTCCACCAGCGGCAGCTGGGTGGACCTGGGCTACGACCTGTCGGCGTACGCCGGGCAGACGGTGCAGTTCCGCTACCGCTACCAGTCCGACGGCGGGGTGCACCTCGCCGGCGCGTTCCTGGACAACGTCTCGCTGGTCAAGGGCGGTGCCACCGCCTGGACCGACGACGCGGAGACCCTGGCTGCGGAGTGGACCGCCAAGGGCTTCACCCGGATGGGTGGCGCGGTGACCGCCACGTACCCCCGCTTCTACATCGCGGAGAACCGCAGCTACGTCGGCTACGACGACACCCTGCGGACCGGTGGGTACAACTACGGCTTCACCAACACCCGGCCGAACTGGGTGGAGCGGTTCGCGAACCAGCCCGGCATGCTGGTCTGGTACGTGAACTACGCCTACGGCGACAACAACACCTCGGAGCACCCGGGCTTCGGCCTGAACCTCCCGGTGGACGTCCGTCCGGGAGCGATCACGGTCAAGGGCCAGGGCACGATCACCAACCGACGCAACGGCTTCGACGGCACCTTCAGCCGATTCGCCAAGCCCGCGCAGACCTTCCACCTCAACGGGGTGGCGGCCACGCTGCCGACGCTGAAGGCCAACCCGGTCTTCGACGACAGCGCGGTGAACCGCTACTGGACGCCGGGCAACGAGCAGAACTCGGTCAAGGTGGCGGGAAGCGGCACCCGGATCGAGATCGTCAAGCAGGGCACGCAGCCCACCGATGAGATG
>NZ_JBQXEO010000028.1:0-90280 GCF_052601155.1 Micromonospora yongxingensis | reverse complement strand
ACGGGGCGAGGGTCCCCGAACGGCCCGGAAGCGGCCCGGTCAGCGCCGGTGTTCACCGGGGCTGACCTGCGCTGATCCGGATCCTCCTGGTCCTGTCGCACAGGCGGCGGGTTCCCTGCGCCCCGAGGAGTAAACGTCGCCGCCGAGGGGTCGGCAGGGTGGGGCCAGCGCCGCCGACGGCCGCCCCGACCGGGGCCATACCCGCCGCCCCGGAGAAGCTAACCCGACGGGTCGTTAGCCTCCGGCGCGGTGCGGGTATGGGATCACGGTGGCGATTGTGGAGAAAGTGATCCAGGCTCCCCCGCAGCAGGTGTTCGACGTGCTGGCGGACGGTTGGACGTACAGCGACTGGGTTGTCGGCACGGTGCACGTGCGCGACGTGGACGACGCGTGGCCGCGGGTGGGCAGCCAACTGCACCACAAGGCCGGGCCGTGGCCGTTCTCGTTGCAGGACTCGTCGACCGTGCTGCTGTGCGAGCCACCGCACCGGCTCGTGCTGCGCGCCGGTCTCTGGCCGGCCGGTGAGGCGATCGTGACCTTCACCCTCGAACCCGTCGGCGAGGACGCCACCCGCGTCCGCATCGGCGAGGACTTCGCCGCCGGTCCCCTGCGCTGGGTTCGTAACAAGCTCAACGACGTGGTGCTGCACCTGCGCAACCGGGAGACGCTCCGGCGGCTGGCCGACATCGCGGCTCGACAGAAGGGGACGCCGTGACGCAGACCGTGGTGGTGACCGGCGCGAGCGCGGGCGTGGGGCGGGCGGTGGCCCACGCGTACGCGGCCCGGGGCGCCCGGCTGGCGCTGCTGGCCCGGGGCGAGGCGGGGCTGGCCGCCGCCGAGCGGGAGTGCCGACTGCGCGGTGCCGCCGACGTACGGGTGTACCAGGTCGACGTGGCGGACGCGGGCGCCGTGCAGCAGGCCGCCGACGACGTGGTGCACCGGTGGGGCGGCATCGACGTGTGGGTCAACAACGCCATGGTGTCGGTGTTCGCGCAGGCCTGGGACATCCCCGCGCGGGAGTTCCGCCGGGTCACCGAGGTCACCTACCTGGGTACGGTGCACGGCACCCTGGCGGCGCTGCGGCACATGCGGGCGCACGGGCGGGGTGCCATCGTGCAGGTGGGCTCGGCGCTGGCCTACCGGGGGATCCCCCTGCAGTCGGCGTACTGCGCGAGCAAACACGCCGTGCAGGGGTTCAACGACTCACTCCGGGCCGAGCTGCTGCACGACTGCCCGGGGGTGAAGCTGTCGATGGTGCAGTTGCCCGCCGTGAACACGCCGCAGTTCTCCTGGGTCCGCACCCGGCTGCCCCGGCATCCGCAGCCGGTGCCGCCGATCTTCGCACCGGAGCTTGCCGCCCGGGCGATCGTCTGGGCCGCCGACCACGGCACCCGCGAGCTGAACGTGGGCGGCCCGACCTGGAGGGCCCGACTGGCCGACATCCTGATCCCCGGCCTGCTCGACCGCAAGCTGGCCCGGGACGGGTACGACAGCCAGCAGACCGGTGACGAGATCGACCCGGCCACCTGGCGGGACAACCTCGACCACCCCGGCGACGAGGACCGGGACCGGGGCCCGGCCGGGGTGTTCAGCGACCAGGCACGCAACCGCTCGGCGGCGCTGTGGGTCGGCACCCACAAGCCGGCGTTGTCCGGCGTCGCGCTCGCCGGCCTGGCCCTGGCCCTCACCGCCCTGGCGCGCGGCCGGCGCTGAACGCGTGACACCCGCTGCACGGGCGACACCCCGCACCGTCCGAAACAATGCCCGTACGCAGCGAAGCAACGCCGTCCGCAAAGCCCGGAAGGGGAGCCTTTTCAACCCGGAGCGGACAACTGGCTACCCTTCTCGGGTAGCCCTGTCCGCAAACCGAGGATGTCCGACATGATCGAGCCCGTGCAGCTGCCGTCGCCGTGGCGGGACGCGCGCCTGACCGTCGTGGTGCCCACCTACAACGAGGCGGGCAACCTCCCCGCGTTGGTCGAGCGGCTGCTCGCGCTGCCGTTGCCGGGGCTGCGCATCCTCGTCGCCGACGACAACTCCCCCGACGGCACCGGTGAGGTGGCCGACAAGTTGGCCATCGAGCACCCGGACCGCGTCGAGGTGGTGCACCGGGCCGGCAAGGAGGGCCTGGGCCGGGCGTACGTGGACGGCATCGGGCGTGCCCTCGACGGCGGCGCCGAGTACGTGGCGCAGATGGACGCCGACCTGTCCCACCCGCCGGAGGCCCTGCCGGGGATGCTGGGCGCGCTGCTCTCCACCCAGGCCGGTGTGGTGATCGGCTCCCGCTACGTGCCCGGCGGCGAGCTGGACGAGAACTGGCCGCTGTACCGTCGGGCGCTCAGCGGCTGGGCGAACCTCTACGTGCACACCCTGCTGCGGGTGCGGATCCGGGACCTCACCGCCGGCTTCAAGATCTGGCGGGCCGACGCGCTGCGGGACATCGGCCTCGAGCGGGTGCAGTCGAACGGCTACAGCTTCCAGGTGGAGATGCACTACCTGGCCACCAAGCTGGGGCACACCATCCTGGAGGTGCCGATCCGCTTCGAGGAGCGGCGCGACGGCGAGTCCAAGATGACGACCGCGACCAAGGTGGAGAGCGCGCTGATGCCGTTCCGCCTGCGCAGCAAGCACCGCAACATCACCCGCTGACCCGCGCGTCCCGCCCGCCCGCCACGAAGGCGGGCGGGCGTTTCGTTCAGTCCGGGTAGACGGCGCGGTGCGCGGCGCCGATCGCGGCGGCGTAGGCACGACCGGTGAGCGCGCGGTCGCGGGCCAGCGCCGCGCGGGCGGCGTTCGACCCGGGCGCGCCGTGCACCCCGCCACCGGGATGCGCCGACGCGCTGGCCAGGAAGAGCCGGTCCACCGGGGTGTCCGCCCGGCCCAGGCCGGGAATCGGGCGCAGGAACAGCTGCTGGTACGCGGCGGCGGTGCCGCCACCGAGCGTGCCGCCGACCAGACTCGGGTTGCCCTTCTCCAGGTCGGCGGGCCCTGCCACGTGGCGGCCGACGATGAGCTGCCGGAAGCCGGGGGCCGCCGCCTCCAGCACGTCCTCCATCCGCTGCACGTGCCCGGCGACGTCCTCGGCACGCCAGTTCCGGCGGAACGGCAGGTGGGTGTACGACCAGAGCGATTCGGTGCCCGGCGGGGAGTGGCTCGGGTCGGCCACCGACATCTGCCCGAGCAGCAGGAACGGGTCGCGCGGCAGCTCGCCGCGGGCCAGTTCACCGGAGTAGCGGGTCAACCCGTCGAGGTCCGCGCCGAGGTGCACGGTGCCGGCGCCGGCCACCGCCCGGTTCGTCCACGGCACCGGCGCGGAGAGCGCCCAGTCCACCTTCAGCGTCGAGCCGTCCCACCGGAAGTGCGCCAGGTCCTCCACGAGCCGCGACGGCAGCGCCGCCGCGCCGACCAGGTCGAGGTAGAGCGCCGGCGCCGGCACGTCCGCGAGCACGGCCTTGCGGGCCCGCCACAGTGCGCCGCCGACGGTGCGTACCCCCATCGCCCGGCCCCGGGCGGTGAGCACCCGGTCGACCCGGGCGCCGTAGAGGATGCGGCCGCCGCGTTCCTCCAGCCGGGCCACCAGCGCGTTGGTGATCTGCTGTGCGCCGCCGTCGGGCACCGGCCAGCCGACCTGCTGGCCGAGCATGGCCAGCAGCCAGCCGTACACGCCGGAGCCGGCCTCCTCCGGGGACAGGTCGGTGTGCAGGGCGCAGCCGGCCAGCAGCGCCGGCCCGCCAGCGCCGTCGAAGAGTTCGTCGCCGAGCTTGCGGACGGGCACCACCAGCCGCCGGGCCAGCCGCAGCGCGCCGGCGACCCGCAGCCGGCGCAGGAGGCCCAGCCCACCGCGTACGGGCGGGAACGGCGTGGTGATGGTGTCCAGCATCGGCTCGGCCACCTCGAGCCAGTCGGTGTACGCGTTGAGCCAGCGCTTGCCGTCGCCGGGGGCGAACTGCTCCAGCGAGGCGGCGGTGACGTCGGCGTCCCGGTTGAGCACGGCGGCCCGGCCATCCGGCAGCAGGTGCGCCAGCACGTCCGGCGAGTGCCGCCAGGACAGCCCGTGACGGCCCAGGTCGAGCCCGCGCAGCACCGGTGAGGCGTACCCGAGGGGGTAGAAGGAGCTGTAGAGGTCGCTGAGGTAGCCGGGCGCGGTCACCTCGGCGGAGCGGACGGCGCCGCCGGGCGCCGCGGTCGCCTCCAGCACCACCACGTCCCAGCCGGCGTCCGCCAGCAGGTTGGCCGCTACCAGACCGTTGTGACCTGCCCCGACGACGACGGCGTCCGCGCTCTGCGCGCCGGTGGGAGTCATCCGATCCGCCTACCCGGAGCGCAACGGGGCGAAACGCGTTTGCCTCGCCGAGCCGGGGGCATCCAACGCCGCATGTACACGGTTGCGCAACTGGTGGGCGGGGTGTGGGGAGCTGGCGGCGGTGGCGGCGAGCTGGTCGTCCGCGATCCGGCGGACGATTCGCCGGTCAGCTCGGTGCCGGTGGCCACGGCCGACGAGGTCGGCAAGGCGGTCGAGGCGGCACGCGAGACGGCGGCGGAGTGGGCGGCGACCGCGCCGGCCGCGCGGGCGGCGGCGCTGCACCGGGCCGCGGACGCCGTGGCGGCGGTGACGGAGGAGTTGGCCGCGGCGGTGACGGCGGAGATGGGCAAGCCGCTGGCGGATGCCCGTGGCGGCGTCGAGGCGGGCATCGGCACCCTGCGACAGTACGCGGAGTTGGCACCGCTGCGCGGCGGGCGGACGCTGCACGGCGAGACGGACGCCCTGGACTTCATGACGCCGCAGCCGCGGGGCGTGGTTGCCGCGATCACCCCGTGGAACGACCCGGTGGCCGTCTCCTGCGGGTTGCTCGGCGCGGCCCTGGTCACCGGCAACGTGGTGCTCTACAAGCCCAGCGAACGCACGCCGGCGACGGGTTGGCTGCTGGCCCGGGCACTGGACCAGGCGCTGCCGGCCGGCGTGTTGTCGCTGCTCACCGGCGGCCCGGAGGTCGGCGCGGCGCTGGCCGGCCAGGACGTGGACGTCGTGGCGCACGTGGGGTCCACCGCGACCGGGCGGGCGATCGCCGCGGCGGCGGCCCGCACCGGGGCGAAGGTGCTGCTGGAGAACGGCGGCAGTGATCCGCTGATCGTCGACGCGGGGGTCGACGCGGACTGGGCCGCCGGGCAGGCCGCGCTGGGCGCGTTCGCCAACGCCGGGCAGATCTGCGTGGCGGTGGAGCGGATCTACGTGCACCGCACGGTGGCCGAGGACTTCGTGGCGGCGCTGGTCCGGCGGGCCGGCGCGCTGCGGCTGGGCCCGGGTCGCGACCCGGGCACCGAGCTGGGCCCGCTGGTCGACCGGCGACACCGCGACCACGTGCACGGGCAGGTGACGGCGGCGGTGGCCGACGGCGCCCGGGTACGTACCGGTGGGGAGCTGCCGGACGGGCCGGGGGCTTTCTACCCGGCCACCGTGGTCACCGACTGCCGGCACGACATGCCACTGGTGCGGGAGGAGACGTTCGGCCCGGTCGCCCCGGTGGTGGTGGTCGACTCGTTCGACGAGGCCCTGCGCTGCGCGGCGGACTCCCCGTACGGGCTGGCGGCCACGGTGCTGACCGCGTCGATGAGCCATGCGCAGCGGGCCTGGCGGGAGCTGCCGGTGGGCACCGTGAAAATCAATTCGGTGTTCGGTGGCGCGCCGGGCGGCGCCGCCCACCCGCGCCGGGGCAGCGGGCAGGGCTTCGGGTACGGCCCGGAGCTGCTGGACGAGTTCACCGCCACCAAGGCCGTGCACATCGAGGCGCCGGGCGGCGGGCACTGGTGAACGGTACGGGCGGGCGCGGGATAGCCGCGTCCGCCCGTACCGTCTCGCTGTGCCGTCGTGGCGGGCCGGCCGCCCGCGTCGCGGCGATCAGTCGCCGCGGGCCTTGCGGGTGGCCCGGTCGTTGGCCTTCTCGATCGCCTTGACCAGCTCCGGCTTGGTCATGCCGGACCGGCCGGGTACGTCCAGCTCGCGGGCCACCGACATCAGGTGGTCCTTGGTGGCGTTGGCGTCCACCCCACCCGCGGTGGGGGCACGCCGTTCCGGTCCGCCGCCGGCGGCCTGTCGGTCGCTCGGGCCCTTGCGGCCCTTCGGCTCCCAGTGATCGCCGACCTTCTCGAACTGGTGCTTCACCGCGGCGAAGGCGGTGCGGTGCGACCGCTCCCCCTCGCCGTAGGTCTCCACCGCCGAGTCGTGCGTCTTCTCCCAGGTGCGCTGCGCCTTATCCGGGGAGCGTCGCAGCGTGCTGGGCAGGTCTTCGCGCCCGGGCATCTCGTCCTCCTCCGTGTGGACAGGGTCACCGCGAGCGTTCCCCGGTGACCGGGCGGCAAACCCGGGGCGACGCCCGCCCGGCGGGCGGAGGGTTTGTCGATTTCCCGCCCGGGGTACCGGCCGGGCCAGGCCCGACCGGACGACCGGTCATCCGGCGGCCGGGGCACAGGGAGCGGGCATGACGACCACGGAGCCCGGTACGACGCGCGACGGCGCACAGGGCGCACCCCTGCCCCGGCGGATCCGGCAGTTGAACTGGCGTACCTGGCGCGGGGTGCTGGTCCGCAGCGTGCGCAACTTCGTCACCGACAACTGCTCGGACTGGGCCGCCGCCCTGACCTACTACGGGGTGCTCGCGCTCTTTCCGTCCACGATCATGGTGGTCGCGCTGGTCGGCCTGGTTTCCAACGGCGAGCAGACGGTCGACACGGTGGTCGACCTGGCCAACCAGATGGGCGCCGGGTCGGTGGTGGCCGACGACGGCGTGGTCGACGTCATCCGGGCGGTGGTGGTCCAGGAGAGTTCGGCCAAGGCGCTGCTCAGCTTCGGTCTGCTCGGAGCGCTCTGGTCGGCGTCGGGCTTCATCGGGGCGTTCACCCGGGCCTCCAACGCCGTCTACGGGGTGCAGGAGGGGCGGCCGGTGTGGAAGCTGCGCCCGTTGCAGATCGGACTCGCCGCCGTCTCACTGGTGCTGCTGGCGATCGTCGCCCTCGGGCTGATCGTCAGCGGCCCGGTGACCGACGCCGTCGGCGACCTGATCAACGCGGGCGGGCTGGCCCGCACGGTGTGGAGCGTGGCGAAGTGGCCCGTGCTCGCCCTGATCATGATGGTGTTGCTGTCGCTGCTGTTCTGGATCGCGCCGAACGTGCGGCAGCCCCGGTTCCGCTGGCTCACGCCCGGCGGCGGCGTGGCTCTGGTCGCCTGGGCGGTCGCCTCCTTCGGGTTCGGCCTCTACGTGGCCAACTTCGGCTCGTACGACGCCACCTACGGCAGTCTCGGCGCGGTCATCGCGTTCCTCGTCTGGCTCTACCTGTCCAACTCGGCGCTGATGCTCGGGGTGCAGATCAACGCCGAGGTGCAGCGTGGCCGGCAGTTGCAGGCCGGTGATCCCGACCCTGACGAGCCGGTCCTGCCACCCCGCAAGGCGGCCGACTCCTGACCGCCGGTCCGGGTTCGGACGTCCGGTTCCGGGCCGGGCCGAGGGCCGGTTCGTGACCCGGTGCCGGTTTACCCGCCGGGGTGCCGGGTAGCGCAGAGGGCATGGAGCGTGGCAACAGCAAGCACGGACCGAGGATCGACGAGCAGATGAGTCAGGAGGTCAGCGGCCTCGTGCAGGGGCCGGGGACCGGTGGCTCGCGCGTCGAGGAGTCGCGGGTGCCGGAGCCGGCCGGTGAGGACCAGCCGGAGGCGACGACCGCTCCGGCCGGTGAGCTACGCACCGGCGCGCCCAAGGGCATGAGCTCGGAGGACGTCGAGCAGCGCAGTCGGCTCGGCCGGTTCATCACGATGAGCGCCCTGCCCGGCGACCGCGCGACGTTGATCGCCAACGCGCGCGACAACGAGGCGCCCGACGACATCGTGGCGGCGCTGGAGCGGCTGCCCGAGAGCACCCGGTACCAGACGATCTCCGAGGTCTGGGCCGCACTCGGCAACAAGAACGAGACAACCCGCTGGTGACCGGATCGTCCCCCGATCCGGACGATCATCCGCGGCCGAAGGAGGTTCTCTGATGAGTGGCGTTACCGAACACGTCGATGTTTCCGTACCCGTCCGCACCGCCTATGACCAGTGGACCCAGTTCGAGGAGTTCCCCGAGTTCATGGAGGGCGTACGGGAGGTCCGGCAGATCTCCGACACGATGACCCACTGGACGGTGGACATCGCCGGCGTGAAGCGCGAGTTCGACGCCGAGATCACCGAACAGCTCCCCGACGAGCGGGTCGCCTGGCGCTCCACCAGTGGCACGCAGCAGGCCGGTGTGGTGACCTTCCACCGGTTGGACGAGGACAAGACCCGCGTCACGCTCCAGCTCGAGTTCGAGCCGCACGGGGTGGCGGAGCAGGCCGGTGACAAGCTCGGCATCGTGGACCGGCGGGCCAAGGGCGACCTGGAGCGGTTCAAGACCTTCATCGAGCGGCGCGGTCAGGAGACCGGCGCCTGGCGCGGCACGGTGGACCGGCCGCAGCCCTGATCCTGAGCATCGTCGCGCGATGGCCGCCGGAGTTCCCGGCGGCCATCGCCGTGTCCCGGGCCGACCACCGGCCGCACCGCATCCGTTTGCGATCATCGCGCCCGGGTACCGCTGATGGCATGACCGACGACAACAGGGTGTGGCGGGACGAGGAACGACTGCCGCTGGAGGAGTTGGAGCGCGCGGTGGCGGGCTCCAGCATCGACGGGCAGGCCGACGACGTGACGGGCAACGACGCCGGCGAGGAGGCCGCGTTCGGGCACGGACCGGCGGCGGTGGACCGGGGCGGGCAGGCCAGAGGCAGCGGCCGTGAGCCCACCGACCCGGATCGCGCCTACCGTCCGTCGACCACCGGCCGCACCGGACCGGACACCATGTGACCCTCCCCGCCGACCTGGGCCGCCTGATCCGGCCGGGCGGGCTCTGACGACCCACCGGGTCCGGCCCGCTCCGGGCCGGGGCGGCGGGAGCCCAGCTCGTACAGTCCGATCAACGCCAGTGCCAGCACCACGAGGGCCGAACCGAGCACCTGCACCGTGGTGTTGCCGATCAGGATGCCGAGCCCGGCCGGCACCAGCGCGGCACCGACGCCGGCGGCACCGATCTGGAGCCCGATGGCCCGGTCCGCGTGCGCCGCGCCGACCCGGTCGGCGGTGGTGAGGGTGAGCAGCGGGAACACCGGCGCGGCGGCGAAGCCGACCACGACCAGGCCGAGCACGGCCAGCACGGCCGGCCCGGGTACGGCGATCAGCGCCGCGCCGACGGCCATCCCGGCCAGGCTGACGCGCAGCACCAGAGTGCCTCCCAGCCGCTCGGCCACCACGCCCTGCACCACCCGGCCGACGAAGAGGCTGCCCCAGTAGGCGGAGACGCAGCCTCCGGCCACCGTGGCGCTCAGCCCACGCCCCTCGGTGAGCAGCAGGAACGCCCACAGCCCGGCGGACACCTCGATGGCGACGTACAGCGCGAAGGCGAGCGCTCCCGACCAGACCGCCGGCAGCCGCAGCGTCGCGCGGATCGGGACCCGGACCGCCGGCGACGCCGACGCCCCGACGACGGCACCCGGATCGGCGGAGGCCGGTACGCCGCGCTGCCAGGCCCGCACGGTGAGCGCGAACGCGGCGGCGACGGCGACCTGGGCGGCGGCCATGATGCCGTACCCCCACCGCCAGGACAGGCCGGCGCTCAGCGCCCCGGTCATGATCAGTGGGCCGATCGCCACACCCAGGCCGAAGAACGCGTGCATCCAGTTCATGTGTCGCGGGCCGAAGGCCGAGGCGGCGTACGCGTTGAGCCCCGAGTCGATGGCGCCGGAGCCCAGCCCGAGCAGCAGCGCACAGCCCACCAGCACGGCCAACCCGGGGCTCAGGGCGTGACCGGTCAGCGCCAGGCCGGCCAGCAGGGTGCTGCCGGCGAGCAGCGCGCCCACGCCGACGCGGGCCAGCGTGAACCCGGCCAGCACGCTGGAGGTGAGATAACCCACGGTGCCCGCGGTGAGCAGCAGTCCGACGGCCTCGGTCGGTACGCCGAAGTCGGTTCGGATCGACGGCCAGCCGACGCCGAGCAGTCCGTCGGGCAGGCCGAGACTGACGAAGGCCAGGTAGGCCAGCAGGAGCAGGGAGGCACGGGGCGGCGCGGGGGTGGTGGACACGGGAACCCATCCTGCCGCAGCCGCACCCTAGCGCCACCTCCGGCCGATCGCTCTCCGCGACAAGAAGTGATGTCCGGACGGTCGAGAAAACGGACAGCTCATCCAGAATCGGCCGATCGGAGGACGGCAACCCGACCGATGCGCGTAAGAATTTCGGGATGCATCAGGGCTCCGGAATCCTCTCCCCGCGTCAGCGCCGACTCGCCTGGCTCGGCTTCCTGCTCGCCGCGCTGCAGGCTCCCGTCTCCGCCTGGCTCGTCGCCGACGAGTCGTGGCTGTTCAGCCTCTGCGTCGCGCTGATGGTCGCCACCGTGATCATCGCCGACGACGCGGCGCGGCGTCGGCCGGCCGACGCGACAAGCGACTAGTCCGGAGCACTAACCGTCGGTGCCCGGTCGGGCCTCGTGACCCGGCCGGCCCCGGCTGCGGCGGCGCTCCTTCATCTCCGCCTCGTACAGGTGCCGCCGCCCGCCCACCAGCTCGTCGCGGGCCTGCCGGTCCAGCTCCCGGAACAGCGCGTAGTACCCGTCGTCGAAGTCCTCGACGATCTGGAACGTCCAGCGGCCGGCGATGACGTTGCGGCCCAGCAACTCGCTGTCGACCCGGTCGGCGATCTGCGGGTGCCCGGCCGCGCGAAGCTGCTCCACGGCGTCGTCGAGCATCAGGTCGGCGTGCCCGATCAGCTGGTGCAGCGAGTACAAGTGCCCACGCGCCCGCTCCACGCACTCCAGCGCCTCGCTGAGTTTGCCGAGTGCCGCGACGGTCGCGTCGCTCACCCCGGCCGGCCGGCGGTGCTCGTCGTCCGGCCCGTCCGCCTGGTGTCCCATCCGTGCCTCCGTGCTCTGTGCCGCCGTGTGCGGGTGGTTCTCCTGCTGCCCCGTCTGTGCCGGATCAACCCCTGCGGCCAGCACGAACCGGCCGGTGGCGTGGCCGACACCCGCCGAGCGGCCGAGGCCGACCCGGCGAACGGTCGGTTAGCCTCGGTCACCATGCGTGCGTTCAACCGGGTCGCCACCCGTACCGCCGTCGAGTCGGCGCAGTCCACCCTGGCAGCCCTCACCGTGTCGGTGGGCACCGTCGGGCTCGCCGCCGCCGCCGCGCGGCCCGGGTTGCTGGCCCTCGTCGACCAGCACGCGGCCGCCGTGCGGGACAGCCTCGACGGGGACCGCCGCCCGCTGACCGCCGCGACTCTCGCCGGCTACGCCGAGGGCGTCCGCGCCGCCGCTTTGGAACACGGCTGGACACCACCCAGCGGGCCGGTGGACTGGAGCGAGCCGGACTGGCTGCTCACCCGGCTGCTCGCGGTGTGCGCGCTGGCCCGCTCGCTCGACCGGGCCTGACGCGCGGGAAGGGCGCCCGCGCAAACACGCGGACACCCTCCCCCACCGACCGTGCCGCCCCCGTTACGGGCGGTACTGCTGGGTCTCGCCGGCCATCGTCGACTGCTCGTCGACCCGCGGCATGGCCTGGGTGCGGTCGCCCCCACGGTCGGCCATCTGCCGCTCCACGTCGCCACGCCCGGCCGCACTGGCCTGACGCTGCTGCTGCACCGCCCGGGCCTCCTCGGCAGCACGATCCAGCCAGCCGTCCCAGCGCCGCTGCATCGGCTTCACCAGACCACCACCGACACCGACGATCAGGATGCCGGCCACCGTGGCGAGCACCGCGATCAGCACCGGCGTCGTCACCGTGGTGGCGATACCCACCTGGTTCAGCGCGGCGATCACGCCGAGCGCGATGATGAAGATCGCCGTCAGGTCGGCCAGCACCTTGCCGTACGAGAGACCGCCCAGCGCCCCGGTGACCAGATCACGGACGGCGCTCGCGATCGCAGCCGCCACCACCACCACGATGATCGCCACGAACGCACGCGGCAGCCAGGCCACCACGCCGCTGATCAGGTCACTGATGGCGTTGGGTCCCCAGACCCCGAACGCGAACTGCAGCGTGAACAGCAGCACCGCGTAGTACGCCAGTCTGGCCAGGATGTCACTGGCGTCGTACTTCGTTCTCTCCAGCGCTCGTTTGATGCCGCCGCGTTCGACCGCCCGGTCGAAGTTCACCCGTTCCAGAACCGTGTCCACGATCTTGAGGACCGCTCTAGCGATGAGCCAGCCGACCACGAGGATCACGATGAAGGCCACGGCCTTCGGGATGAAGAGCAGCACCGACCTCCAGGTGTCGGCGATGGCGTCGCCGATGTCGGCCTGCCGGACCGCGAGGGTTTTCAGCATGATGTCCCTCCTGTCGCATGGACTGCGCCGAGCGCATACCCGGCCTCCGGTGCAGCAGTCCGCGCAACTCGCCGCGTTTTTTCCGACAAGTCGCCGAACAGGGGCCCTGAACTGCCCGAACAGCCACCGCGACGGCCCTCGCCACGCCCCACGACCATGATCGGATACGGCCGCCGGACGGCCCGCTAGGCTGCGGACATGCCAGGAACGGTCGGGCGAGTGCCCACGCCAGCAACTCCGGTCCCGGGCGCATCCACCGGTCCCGGCGCTGCCGCCGCCGTGCTCGCCCACGACTGGGCCGGCACCTCGCTGGGCCCGCCCGAGCGGTGGGACCCGGCGATCCGGGCCGTGGTCGACCTGATCCTCGCCGCGCCGATGCCGATGGCGCTGGCCTACGGCGACGACCTCGTCCTGCTCTACAACGACGGCTTCGCCGAGCTGCTGGGCAGCAAGCACCCCAGTGCCCTCGGCCGTCCCTCCGCCGAGGTGTACGCCGAGATCTGGGACCTGCCCGGTGTCGGTGAGGCCATCGACCGCGCCTACCGGCAGGGCGTGCCGTTCCTGGAGAAGGAGTCGACGCTGCCCATGACCCGGGACCACTCGGGCGTGGCGGCGCAGGCGGTGTTCACCCGGAGCTACTCGCCGGTGCACGACAGCGGCGGGCAGATCGTGGGGATGCTGACGGTCGCCGCCGAGACCACCCGCGTCGCCGAACAGTTGCAGAGCCTCAGCGAGGTCGC
Source organism: Micromonospora yongxingensis (assembly GCF_052601155.1). Taxonomy (NCBI): domain Bacteria; kingdom Bacillati; phylum Actinomycetota; class Actinomycetes; order Micromonosporales; family Micromonosporaceae; genus Micromonospora; species Micromonospora yongxingensis. The sequence goes on along the minus strand of NZ_JBQXEO010000028.1, from coordinate 77,166 downwards.
CGCCGCGCTCGCCGGCACCCTCACGCTCGACGACGTGGCCCGGGTGGCGCTGCGGTACGCGATCACCACGTTCGACGCCGACTCGGTCGCGTTCGCCGTCGACGAGGGCGGCGGCGGCTGGCGGATGGTGCGCCGGGTACGCGGCGAGCTGATGGACGAGGCCGACGAGCGGCTACCGCCGCTGTGGCGGCGCGCCCCGGCGGACTGGTCGGCTCCGGTGGTGCAGGCGGCCCGCTCGGGCGTGCCGTCGCTGACACGCGACGGGCAGCCGCTGCGCGAGACCGCCGTGGACCGCCACGACCAGAAGATCCGGGCGATGGCCGCGCTGCCACTGGGCACCTCGGTGGTCCGGGGCGGGCTGGCGGTCGGCTACGGGGTGCCACACACCTGGTCGGCCGCCGAGCAGGCACTGCTGGCCGCCTCGGCCGAGCTGATCGGCCAGGCGGCCGAGCGGGCACGCCGGTTCGAGACCCAGCACGGCACAGCCCAGCTGCTGCAACGCAGCATGCTGCCGGAGCACCTGCCGACCCTGCCCCGACTGCGGATCGCGGCCCGTTACGACCCCGGAGTCGACGGCAACGCGGCCGGCGGCGACTTCTACGACGCGTTCCTGCTGCCCACGGGCGGGCTCGGCGTCGTGCTGGGCGACGTCGCCGGACACGACGTACAGGCCGCGGCGCGGATGGGACAGGTCCGGGCCGCGCTGCGCGCGCTGGCCCTGGCCGACCCGGCACCGGACGCGGTGCTGGCCGGACTGGACCGGCTGGTGACCAGCCTCGGCGCGGAAGCCGGAACGCACGAACTGTTCGTCACCGTGGTGTTCGGCGTGGTCGACGCGGAGCGGCGCGAGCTGACCCTGGCCAGTGCCGGTCACCCGGCGCCGCTGGTCCGCCGCTGCGGCCCGGACGGCCGCTCCCACGCCGAGTACCTGGACGTAGCGGCGGGTCCCCCTCTGGGGCTGGGCGGCCGGCCGGGCACCACCACCGTCGCGTTCCGCCCCGGCGACACCCTGCTGCTGTTCAGCGACGGGGTGGTGGAGCGCCGCCGGCAGAGCCTCACGGCCGGGCTGGACGCTCTCGGCGACGCGGTCGCCAAGGCCGGCAGCGGTGACCCTCGCGCGCTCTGCGCGGTGGCCACCGCCGCGGTGCCCGGGGGCACCGAGGACGACGTGGCGGTGCTGGCGGTCGAGCACGCGCTCAAGCCGAGCCGGTCGGCGAGCATGGAGGTGCCGGCCGAGCCGACCGCGCCCAGCCGGGTCCGGCACTGGATGACCGGCCAGCTCACCGACTGGCAGGTGCCCGAGTCGGTGGTCGGCGCTGCGGTTCTGTGCACCAGCGAGTTGACCACGAACGCGCTGCTACACGCCGGCACCGCCGCCCGGGTGGAGATCGACCTCAGCCCTGAGCGGCTGCTGGTCTCGGTCGCCGATTCCGGCACCCGGGGCACCGTGACCCGGGCCCGGACCGACACGTTGAGCAGTCGCGGGCGCGGTCTCGGCCTGATCGAGGAACTCAGCGACGCCTGGGGCACCGACCCGACGGTCCGCGGCTCCACGGTCTGGTTCGAGATCCTCGTCCCGCCGGCCGAGGGAAGCTGAGACCCTCGTTCGCCGGATCAGCCGGGCCCTGAGTGGGTAGGAGGACGCCCATGCGCACCGACCGACCCGCCGGGGTCCTCTTCGACGTCGACGGCACCCTCGTCGACACCACCTACCTGCACACCGTGAGCTGGTGGGAAGCGCTCCGCCAGACCGACCAGCCGGTGCCGATGGCGACCGTGCACCGGTCGATCGGGATGGGCTCGGACAAGCTCCTCGACCACCTGCTCGGCCCGGAGCGGGACCGTGACGCCGACGGAAAGCTGCGCGACGCGCACGACACCCTGTACGGCGAGTACTGGGAGCGGCTCACGCCGCTGCCCGGTGCGGCGGACCTGCTGCGTGCCTGCGCCGAGCGGGGGCTGCGGGTGGTGCTCGCCACCTCCGCCGCGGAGCAGGAGGTCGGCGCGCTGCGCCGGGCGCTGGCCGCCGACGACGTCGTCGACACGGTCACCTCGTCGGCGGACGCCCAGCAGAGCAAGCCGGCCCCGGACATCCTGGTCGCCGCCCTGGAGCAGTCCGGGTTGACCGCCGAGCGTGTGGTCTTCGTCGGTGACTCGGTCTGGGACGTCGCGGCGGCCGGCAAGCTGGACATCCCGTGCGTCGGGCTGACCTGCGGGGGCACCAGCCGGGGTGAGCTGGCCGGCGCCGGGGCGGTGGCGGTGTACGACGATCCGGCCGCGCTGCTGGCCACTCTGGACGATTCGCCGATCACCCGACCGCGCTGAGGCTCACACCGGTTCCCCGGCCCCGAGAGGCTTACGGGTACGGCCTGCGGGGCATGGATTGTCACCACCGCCCACACCGCGTGGGCATGGTCGGAGGGTGGCACGGTGGAGCCGGTAGACGTGGCGTTCGCGCTGGTGGGCGTGGGCGCCCTGCTCGCAGGCATCCTCCCCCGGGTGCTGGAACGACGCCCGCTGTCGATGCCCATCGCCTTCCTCGCCCTCGGCATGCTGGTCTTTCTGCTGCCGGTGGGGCTGCCGACACCGGACCCGCTGGCCCATCCGCAGCTGACCACCCACCTGACCGAGATCGGCGTGATCGTCGCCCTGATGGGTGCCGGCCTCAAGATCGATCGTCCGTTGAGCTGGGCCAGGTGGTCGTCCACCTGGCGGCTGCTGGTCATCGCGATGCCGGTGTGCATCGCGGCGGTGGCGCTGCTCGGCTGGTGGTGGGCGGGGCTGGTGCCGGCCGCGGCGCTGCTGCTGGGCGCCGCGCTGGCACCGACCGACCCGGTGCTCGCCGCCGACGTGCAGGTCGGCGAGCCGACCGATGTGGAGGACTCCGAGGACGAGGTCCGTTTCGCGTTGACCTCCGAGGCCGGCCTCAACGACGGGCTGGCGTTCCCGTTCGTCTACGCGGCCATCGCCATCGCCTCGACCAGCCTCGCCCCGCGCGACTGGCTGGCCGACTGGCTCACCGTCGACGTGCTCTGGAAGGTGAGCGTCGGAGTCGGCGGCGGGCTGCTCATCGGCTGGCTGCTCGGCAAGCTGTTCTTCCGTGCGCCCAGTCAGCTCCGGCTGGCCCGGCACGCCGAGGGCTTCCTCGCGCTGGCCGCCACGTTCCTGGCGTACGGGCTGGTGGAGGTGGTCGGCGGGTACGGCTTCCTGGCCGTGTTCATGGCCGCCCGCGCGATCCGGGCCGCCGAGCGGACCCACGAGTTCCACTCGGTGCTGCACGACTTCGCCGAGCAGATCGAGCGGCTGCTCACCCTGGTGCTTCTGCTGCTGCTCGGCGGCGCGATCGTGGGCGGCCTGCTGGGTCCGCTGACCTGGCCGGCGGCGGCCGTCGGGTTGGCGCTGGTGTTCCTGGTCCGGCCGCTGGTCGGCTGGTTGTCGCTGCGGGGCGCGCCGGGCCGGCCGGCCGAGCACTGGGTGATCTCGTTGTTCGGCATTCGCGGGGTGGGCTCGTTCTACTACCTCGCGTACGCGACCACGAAGGCCGACTTTCCGCAGGCGGAGCTGCTCTGGGCCACCGTCGGGCTGGTGGTGCTGGTCTCCGTGGTGGTGCACGGCATCGCGGCGACCCCGGTCATGCAGCTGCTGGACCGGGAGGGCGAGCGGACCTCCGACCCGAGCGAACGGGACGCCGCCGCCCAGCCGGTGGCCGCCGCCGGGCACTCCTGAGCACAGCCTCGGGCGGCCGGGGACCGACCGCGGACCGGCGGTCAGGCGAGGCGGGCCGCCAGGGCGCGGCCGAGGTCCCGGCCGGAACGCCAGGCGGTCTGCACCCGCGGTTTGCCGAACACGTCGCCGGCCAGGCCGATCCCGTCGGCGTCGAGGTGGTGGGTGTCGTCGCCGGCACCGGCGGCCGGCTTCGCGTACGTCCAGCGGTGCACGTGCACGTGGGCGGCCGCCTCCGGCAGGCCCAGCACGTCCCGGACCGCCTGCTCGATCGCCGGACCGGCCCCGGTGGGCTGGGCCAGGTGTCCGGCGGCGAACTCCGGCACGGTGTGCGCGACCAGCACCGGCGCACCGTCACCGCGCCGGTCACCGTCGTCGCAGACGAGGTTGAGCACCGGGTGGTCGTTGACGAACGCGCCGCGGAAATCCGGCCAGCGTCGGGTCGGGAAGCGCAGCACCGCGGACAGCGACGGCAGGAAGCGCTGCGCCTGCACGGCCCGGGTGGCGTCGGCCAGTGCCGGGTCGAGCAGCAGGGCGGCCTGCGGTCCCGGCATGGCCAGGGCGACCGCCGCGCACGGCTGACCGTCCACAGCCGGCCCGGGATCCACGGTGAGCACCAGCCGGTCGACGGTCACCGGCACCGCGGTGGCCAGGTGTTCGACGAGCGAGCGCAGTCCGCGCGGCGCCGCGAAGCGCATCGGCCCCGGCACGTCGTGGCGCCCCTCCCGGTCGTACGCCTGGAAGGTGTCGGTCCATTCGCGCACCAGGCCGGCGGCGCGCCAGCGCTCGACCACGGCGACGAAGTCCGGATCGCTGGCCGTGAAGTACGCGGCGCCGATGTCGGTGGGCCGGCCGTCGAAGCGTTTGCTGGCCATCCGGCCGCCGCAGACGTGCCCCCGTTCCCGGATCCGCACCGGCACCCCGGCAGCGGCCAGTTCCACCGCGCAGGCCACCCCGGCGATGCCCGCCCCGACCACCACCACGCCCGACCGGTCCACGCTCATCGGGCGATCGTAGGTGCCGGCAGTCGCGATCGGCGGGCATGAACCGGCGGCGACCGGGGTACTGGCACACCTGTTCGAAGAAAGGGTGATGACAATGACGGACCACAGCAACGAGCAGCCCGACCCACGCGGCGCGATCAAGGACCCGGACGAGTGGGTGACCGGCGACGAGCCGCCCACCGCGGCCCAGGAGTCCTACCTGGCGACCCTCGCCCGCGAGGCGGACGCGGAACTCCCCGATGACCTCACCAAGGCCGAGGCGTCCAAGCGGATCGACGAACTCCAGGCCGAGACCGGTCGCGGCCAGTAGTCACACGCGGCGAGGGAGGCGGTGCAGCTCGACGGCCGTCAGGCGGCCGGCGCTGATCTCGGCGGTCTGGTAGGTGGCGTGGGGTTGGGAGCGGCGGTCGGTGGGCGAGCCGGGGTTGAGCAGGCGCAGCCCGCCGGGGGCCTCGGTGTCCCAGGGGATGTGCGAGTGGCCGAAGACCAGCAGGTCGACGTCGGGGAAGCGGGCCGCGCACCGCTTCTCGCGACCGGTCCGAGGCCCGGTCTCGTGCACCACGGCCACCCGCAGGCCGTCGAGGTCGGCCCGCGCCACCTCCGGCAGCCGGGCGCGCAGCGCCGGGCCGTCGTTGTTGCCGTACACGCCGATCAGCCGGCGCGAACGGGCGACGATCTCGTCGAGCAGCGACTCGTCCACCCAGTCGCCCGCGTGTACCACCACGTCGGCCGCCTCGATCGCCGCCCAGAGCGGCTCGGGCAGATCCCGGGCGCGCTTCGGGAGGTGGGTGTCCGCCGTGAGCACCAGCCGCATCCGGTCATTGTCCCCCGAACCCACCCCCGCCACGCGCGCGGACGCCGCCGGCGGCGGTCACCGCGTACGGGCCGGGGTTCAGGAGCGTCTCGGGGTGAAGTGCGGTGGAGGCATGCCGCGCTCCCGCAGTGCCGGGTCCCGCTCCACGTCGGTGAGCTGACCGGCGGCGTTGATCAGGCCGATGTGCGAGAACGCCTGGGGGAAGTTGCCCAGTTGCTCGCCGGTCACCGGGTCGATCTGCTCGGCGAACAGGCCGAGGTCGTTGACCCGGGCGGCCAGCGCCAGGAACAGTTCGTGCGCCCGCTCCCGCTCACCGGCCATGGCCAGGCAACCCACCAGCCAGAACGAGCAGATGACGAAGCCCGCCGGGTCGCCGTCCCAGCGCCGCAGCAGGCCGTCGTGGGACAGCCGCTGCTCCACCGCGCGGACCGTCGAGCGCATCCGCGGGTCGTCGGCCGGAAGGAAACCCACCAGCGGCATCACCAGCACCGAGGCGTCCAGGTCGTCGGTGTCGAAACTCCCGGTGTACGCCCCGAGCCGGTCGCTCCACCCCCGCTCCAGCACCGCCGCGCGCACCTCGTCGCGAGCCGCGGCCCACCGGGCCACGTCGTCCGGCCCGCCGAGCTGGTCGCCGAAGCGGACCGCCCTGTCCAGCGCGACCCAGCACTGCACCTTCGAGGACACGTGGTGGTGTTCGATCCCGCGCTCCTCCCACATGCCCGCGTCCGGCCGCTGCCAGTCCACCACGGCCTGGTCGGCGAGCACCCGCAGCACCTGGCGCACCTCCGGCGCCATCGGCTCCAACTTGTCGCGCATCAGCCAGGCCGCGTCCAACGCCTCGCCGAAGATGTCGGTCTGCCGCTGTCGCCACGCGTCGTTGCCGATCAGCACCGGCGGGCTGTCGCGGTACCCGCCGAGCTGGTCGAGGCGGTGTTCGGTGAGGTCCCGCTCCCCCTGCACGCCGTACATGATCGGCACCGGCTCGTCGCCGATGCGGCCCATCGCCCGGCTCACCCAGGAGAACTGCCGCTGCACCTCGTCGAAGCACGCCGACCGCCACAGCGCCCGCAGGGTGAGGCTGAAGTCGCGCACCCAGACGTACCGGTAGTCGTAGTTCCGGTTCCCGCCGAGCTTCTCCGGCAGCGACGTGGTCGCCGCGGCCACCACCGCACCGCTGGGCCGGTACGTCATGCCCTGCACCACCAGCGCGCTGCGCCGTACCTGCTCCGGGTAGCACCCGTGGTACTCGTGCTGCTCGGTCCAGGACCGCCACCCGGCGACCGTGTCGGCGATCGTCTGGTCGGCGTCGGGCACCTCCGGCGGCGGCGCGTCGTAGGTCGGGGCGTACCCGAGGGTGAAGTTGTGCACGGAGCCGGCGCGGGCGGTGAACGTGGCGGTGGCCTCGCCCTCACCACAGCAGAGCCGCACGCTGCCGCGCAGGGTGAGCCGGGCGGCGCCGGCCGTGGCCTCCAGCGTGCCGTCCCGCTCGACCAGGAACGCGGTGGTCCGCCCGTACTCGAAGCGGGGTCGGTAGTGCACCCGCATCGGGACCTCGCCGGAGAGGCTCCGCACGCTGCGGGCCAGCACCTGCGGGGAGCGCAGCCCGATGTCGTGACCGCGCGCTCCGGGCTCGAAGGCGAGCGCGTCGGTCAGGGCCACCTCCCCCTGCGCGGTGCGGAAGACGGTCCGCAGCACCAGGGTGTCGTCGAGATAGCAGCGGTCGACGCTGTAGTCGACCTCCGGTTGGATCGACCAGTGCCCGGCGCCCTCGTCGAGCAGCCGCCCGAACACCGACGGCGCGTCGAACCGGCCCGGGCACCACCAGTTCACCGATCCGGAGCGGTCCACCAGCGCCGCGCTGCGGCCGTCCGCGAGGAAACCGTGGTCGCTGATCTGTCCGCTCTGCACCCGGCTGCCTACCCGGGGCGTCCGGGCGCATGCCTGCGGGTCCGGGTGGCCCCCGGGACGGCGTCGGCGTTACCGCTGCGCGCGGGCGGGAACCCGGGTGGCTGACGAGGGAGGATGCTCATGACGTCAGCTTCGGGGCCGGCCGCCGCGTGGCGGCCCGGCGCACAGGGCGGCGACCTGCTGCCGTCCGGGCCGGCAGGCCGCCCGTCGGCACCGTCCGGTAACGGGCACGGCCCGGAGACCGGGCCGCCCACCGTGACGATCGGCTCATATCCGGACTATCCGTCCGCCCAGCGGGTGGTCGACTATCTGGCCGACAACCGCTTCCCGGTGGAGCACAGCGCCATCGTCGGCACCAACCTCACGCTGGTGGAGACGGTGCTCGGGCGGATGACCACCGGCCGCGCCGCCCTGCTCGGGGCCGGCACCGGCGCCTGGTTCGGCCTCTTCATCGGCCTGTTGTTCGGCATCTTCACCGTCGGCAACTGGCTGGCGGTGATCCTGGTGGGCCTGGTCATCGGCGCAATCTGGGGTGCCGTGTTCGGCGCGGTCGCGCACGCGATGACCGGCGGGCAGCGCGACTTCACCTCGGCCAGCTCACTGCGCGCCGGTCAGTACGCCGTGATCGTGGACGCGGAACTCTCCGACCAGGCGCGGCAGTTGCTGGGTCGGATGCAGATGTCCGGCTCGACCACGAACGCCGGCTGAGTCACCGGATCGACCGGCCGTCCCGGCAGCACGCCGGGGCGGCCGTCAGCCGTGGTACGACAGCTCGCCGGCCCGCAGTGGCACGTCCACCCGGTTCTCCGGCGGCGCCAGCGGGCACGCCCAGCGGTCGTCGTACGCGCACGACGGGTTGTAGAGGTAGTTGGCGTCGAGCCGCACCCGGTCGCCGGGCAGCAGCTCGACGCCCCGGCCGAAGGTGCCCTTCACCGTGTCGGTCAGGTACCGGCCACCGCCGTAGGTCTCCTGCCCGCAGGTGCCGTCACGCAGCGGCACGAACAGCCCACCTCCGTACGCCTCGATCCACCACAGGGTCAGCGGCCCCCACGGTGTCTCGGCCACGGCGACCCGCCGGTACGCGATCACGCCGTCCGGGCCGCCGGTGTCCACCCGTAGCTCACCGCTGGCGGGCCGCAGTGGCGCCTCCACGACGACGTCCGGGTTGGGCGGGAAGTAGCGCACCCCGGTGAACCCGGACCGCTGGGCCGGCGGGATCGGGCTCTGCGGGTGGGTGGCGAAGAGTTGGTCGCGGCCGGCGCGGAAACCGGCCAGGTCGACGTCGGACAGGTACAGCCGGGCAACCCGCTCCCGCCAGTCGGCCAGCTCCAGATCATCCACGGGTCGAGCCTAGGCGGTTGCGCTCGGTCACCGAGCGGTCTCCGTCTCGCAGACCTGGGCGGGCGGCCAGTTGGTGAGGACGGCGTCGAGGGCGTCCAGGGTGCGGGACCACGAGTCGTCGGTGGCGCGCGGGGTGTGGCGGAAGCCGCCGGTCTTCTCCAGGCTCACGAAGCCGTGCAACGTGCCGTGCAGCATCCGGACCGCGTCGGTCTGGTCGGGCTCGGACAGCCGGTAGCCGCGCAGGATCGCCCGGGTCATCTCCGCGTGCCGGACTCCGGCGCTCGCGGCCGCGGTCTCCGGGTCGAGGTCGATCTGCATGGCGGCGTACCGGCCCGGATGCCGTTTCGCGTAGTCCCGGTAGGCGTTGGCGAAGGCAACCAGCGCGTCCTTGCCGGCGCGACCGGCGAGCGCGGCGGCGGCCCGGTCGGCGAGTTCGGTCAACGCCAGCAGTGCCACCCGGACCCGCAGGTCGTGGGCGTTCCTGATGTGGAAGTACAGGCTCGCGTCCTTGACGCCGAAGTGGCGGGCGAGGGCCGCGACGGTCACGTTCGCCAGGCCCACCTCGTCGGCCAGCTCCGCCGCGACCAGGGTCAGACGCTCGGCGGTCACTCCCGCACGTGCCATGCAGCACACCCCAAACCTAGTCGTGTTAATCGTTTGCCTAGGAGAGCTAGGCTACTACCTATGCTTCCGATTTCCGAGCCCGCCATCCGCGCCTCCTTCGTCAACTGCACCCAGGGCGAGGCGAAGCGGCTGGCCGTACCGAACGATCTCGACCTGCGTCCGTGGACCGACCTGGACTTTCTCGGCTGGCGGGACCCGGCCGCGACCCAGCGGGCCTACCTGGTCGCCGAGTCCGACACCGGGCTGGTCGGGGTGGCACTGCGGGTCGCGCCGCAGCAGACCGGGCGCGTCCGGCGCAGCATGTGCTCCCTCTGCCTGACCACGCACACCGGCGACGGCGTCTCGCTGATGACCGCCCGCAAGGCCGGACGCGACGGGCGCCAGGGCAACTCGGTGGGCGCGTACGTCTGCTCCGACCTGGCCTGTTCGCTCTACCTGCGGGGCAGGAAGGAGGCCGGGCGCCGACTCGACGAGACCATCACCCTGGAGGAGAAGATCGAGCGAACCAGGAGCACCCTCGCCGCCTTCCTCGGCAGGGTGATGCGCTAGCGGTCGGTGGCCAGCCGCGCGTGCAGGTGTTCGTCGTGGCGGCGGCCGTCGCCGTACTGGTACGACTCGCGCAGCGTCCCCTCGGCGGGATAGCCGGCCCGGTCGGCGACCCGGCAGGACGGCTCGTTGGCCACCGCGTGGCACAGCTCCACCCGGTGCAGTCGCAGTTCGGTGAACGCCCAGTCGGTGAGCCGGACGACGGCGCGTACTGCCACCCCGCGCCCCCGCGCCGCCGGCAGCGTCCAGTACCCGATGGAGGCGTCGCCGTGGTGGATGTGGTGCAGCGACACCGAGCCCAGCAGCTCGCCGCCGGCCGCGGCGGTCACCGCCATCGAGGCGTGGTCGCCGGCGGACCAGTCGGCCCGCCGGCGTACCCACAGCAGGGCACTCTCGTCGTCGACGGGTCCGCCGCCCTGCGGGTTCCACAGGGCGATGGCCGGGTCGCGCAGGGCGTCGCGTACCGCGGGGGCGTCGGTCTCCCGCCAGGGACGCAGCAACAGGTCCGCGGCGGGGAGTTCCACGTGTTCCACGACGCCGGAGTCTGGCACATCGCCCACCGGACGCGCGGCACGATTCCCGCCAACGTCCTTCAAATCTGCACGAATACCGTCGCCGACCGGCAGGACGTGGCTCAGGCGACTGCTCACGGCGCTAGTTAAATTTTGAAACAGTGCTACTGTCGTGGCATGACCGAGAGCCTGGACAGCACCCGAGAGGCCGCCTGGCGCGCCTACATCGAGGCGAGCCAGCGGCTCTTCACCCAACTGGAAGAGGACCTGCGCGCCGACAGCGACCTCAGCTTCGCCGACTACCACGTGCTGGTCCTGCTCTCCGAGGCGCCGGGGCAGCGGCTGCGGATGGGCGAGCTGGCCGGTCGACTGGTCTTCTCGCCCAGCCGGCTGACGTACCAGATCTCCTCGATGCAGCGCCGCGGCCTGGTCAGCAAGGAGTCCTGCCCGGACGACCGACGGGGCAGCGAGGCCGTGCTCACCGCCGCAGGGTTGCTCGCCCTGTCCGAAGCCGCACCCCACCATCTGGCGTCGGTGCGTACCCACCTGATGGACGACCTCGACGACGACGAGGTCGCCTGCCTCACCCGGGTCTTCGACCGGCTCGGTGACCGCCTGCGGGCGGCCCGGGCCACCTCGACCACCCACGCCCAGAACTAGGAGCCTCCGATGCCCGCGATCACCGTTGACAACGTTCTCGTCCTCCCCCGCCTGCCCAAGCTCGACGAGTCGGCCAAGATCCGTCCGGTCCGTACGGTGACCACCGCACCCAGCGGCTTCGAGGGTGAGGGCTTCCCGGTCCGTCGGGCCTTCGCCGGGGTGCCGACGACCGACCTGGACCCGTTCATCCACCTCGACCAGATGGGTGAGGTGGACTACGCGCCGGGCGAGCCGAAGGGCACGCCGTGGCACCCGCACCGGGGGTTCGAGACCGTCACGTACATCATCGACGGCGTCTTCGACCACCAGGACTCCAACGGTGGCGGCGGCACCATCACCGACGGCGACACCCAGTGGATGACGGCCGGGAGCGGTCTGCTGCACATCGAGGCCCCGCCGGAGCACCTGGTGACCAGCGGTGGGCTCTTCCACGGCACCCAGCTCTGGGTCAACCTGCCCCGCTCGGCCAAGATGAACCCGCCCCGCTACCAGGACATCCGGGGTCGGGAGTCGGCGCTGCTCACCACGCCGGACGGCGGCGCGCTGATCCGCGTCATCGCCGGTGAGGTCGCCGGCCACCGCGGCCCGGGATCGACGTTCACCCCGATCACGATCACCCACGTGACCGTGCAGCCGGGCGCGCAGGTCGACCTGCCCTGGCAGCCGGAGTTCAACGCCCTGGTGTACGTCCTCGGCGGGCGCGGCACCGTCGGCACCGACCGGCGGCCGGTACGCACCGGCCAGCTCGCGGTGCACGGCGCCGGCGACGCGCTGCGCTTCGGTGCGGACACCACGCAGGACAGCAACACCCCGGCGTTGGATCTCTACATCATGGGTGGCCAGCCGATCCGGGAGCCCGTGGCGCAGTACGGCCCGTTCGTGATGAACACCCGCGACGAGCTGATCCAGGCGTTCGAGGACTTCCAGGCCGGCCGGCTCGGCGTGATCCCCACCGAGCGCCTGCCGCACACCGGCGGCCAGGGCGCCCGCCCCTGACCACGGTCAGCCGCTGAGATCGGCGTCGGCGCCCCCGTTGCGGACCGGGGGCGCGGGCGCCGCCTCAGGAGACCGCGAAAATCCCCGCGACCCCCAGAATCACCATCACCAACACCGCTACCAGCGCACCCCGTTCGCTCTCCACCGCCGGCTCGCGGTACTCGGTCACGGGGTTCGTCGTCTCGCGGGGCATGGTGTGGCCTCCTCGGTTTCGCGTCGAACGGATGGCGGCGGCCAGGTCACCGCTACGTCGACCTGGCGTGCGGACCCACGGCCGGGGTCCTACCGTGAGGACGTTGTCGACCTCGGGGAGGGCTGGACGTTGCCGTTGCAGGACTGGTTCCTCACCGCGCAGGAACGCGCCAACCCGGTCTCTGGGTTACCCACCTGGACCACCGGAAACCTCGCCGAGCCGTTGATTCACGGCGCGGCGTACTTCGATCGGCTGGTCGACGAGGTGGAGGCGCTCACCGAGGGCGACCACCTGTTCTTCACCGACTGGCGCGGTGATCCCGACCAGCGGATGCGCCCGGACGGCCCCACCGTCGCCCAGCTCTTCGCCCGGGCCGCCCAGCGCGGGGTGGTGGTGAAGGGGCTGATCTGGCGTTCACACCTCGACACGCTGGCCTACAGCGAGGACGAGAACCGCAACCTCAGCGAGGTGATCTCCGCGGCCGGCGGGGAGGTGCTGCTCGACCAGCGGGTGCGCCGTGGCGGCTCGCACCACCAGAAGCTGGTGGTGCTGCGGCATCCCGGCGCCCCGGAACGGGACATCGCCTTCGCCGGCGGGATCGACCTGTGCCACAGCCGCCGGGACGACGCCGCGCACGCGGGCGACCCGCAGCCCGTGACGATGTCTCCCCGGTACGGCCCCAACCCGCCCTGGCACGACGTGCAGCTCGCGGTGCGCGGCCCGGTGGTCGGCGCGCTGGACACGGTCTTCCGGGAGCGTTGGACCGACCCCATGCCGCTGGACTCGGAGAACCCGATGGCCTACCTGCGGGACCGGCTGCGCGGCGCGGACCTGCGCCCCGACCCGCTGCCCGAGCAACCGGCCGCACCGCCGCCCCGCGGGCCGCACCAGATCCAGGTGCTGCGCACCTACCCCGCCGTCCGGCCGCGCTACTCCTTCGCGCCGGACGGCGAGCGGACCGTCGCCCGGGGCTACACCAAGGCGGTCCGCCGCGCGCGCCGGCTCATCTACCTGGAGGACCAGTACCTCTGGTCGACCGAGGTGGCCGACCTGTTCGCGCGCGCCCTGCGGGACAACCCGGAGCTGCGCCTGATCGCCGTGGTGCCCCGGCACCCGGACGTGGACGGCCGGCTCGCGCTGCCGCCGAACATGGTCGGCCGCGAACAGGCGCTGTCACTGTGCGAGCGGGCCGCGCCGGAGCGGGTGCACGTGTTCGACGTGGAGAACCACGCCGGCGACCCGGTCTACGTGCACGCGAAGGTGTGCGTGGTCGACGACGTGTGGGCCAGTGTGGGCAGCGACAACTTCAACCGGCGCTCCTGGACGCACGACAGCGAGTTGTCCTGCGCGGTGCTCGACGACACCCGCGACCAGCGGGAACCCACCGACCCCGCCGGTCAGGGCGACGGGGCACGGGTCTTCGCCCGGGAGTTGCGGCTGCGGCTCTGGCGCGAGCACCTGGACCGCGACCCGGACGGCGCGGACGACGCCGATCTGCTCGACCCGGCGGACGCCGTCGCGGCCGTCACGGCCGCCGCCGACAGGCTGCAACGGTGGTACGACGACGGCCAGGTGGGCGACCGTCCGCCCGGCCGGCTGCGCCCGCACCGCCCCGAGCGGCTGCCGTGGTTCACCCGCACCTGGGCGTTGCCGGTGTACCGGCTGGTCTACGACCCGGACGGCCGGCCGCTGCGGGCCAGGCTGGCCGGCACCTGGTGAGCCGACCGGGTCGGCTCCGGCGGGCCGGCCGCGCCCGGGTGCACGCTCAGCCCGCCCGGGTAGGCGAACGAGGATCGCGGCGAGTAGTAGCCGAAGCCGATGGTCAGCGGATTGGCCGGGCGTAGCGCGTACATCGGGTGCGTGGGCTGGAGGAACTCCACCGACTCGATCTCGAACGGCGCGACCGGCTCCGCCACGAACGGGTAGACCGCGCTGAGCAGTTGACCGTCGCGGCGGGTGAAGTAGCGGTGGTGGCCGCTGCTGATGACGTGGCCGGTCTCCCCCACCCGGCACCGGGCCCGGATCAACGGTGCCCCGTCGACCTCGGTCTCGGAGAGCAGGTCCTCGCCACTCACCTCGATCCGCGTCCGGCCCGCGAGCGTCGGGGCACCGCGGGCGGCGGCGTACTCCCGCACCCGCCGGCTGGAGGCCACGTAGTGGGTCCACCAGCCGCCCGGGTTGAGCCCGCCGGGCGCGTCCACACCGACCAGCGAGACGCCGAGGTAGGTCAGCGAGTAGGCGCCGAAGCCCGAGGTCTGCGTCTCGTCGTCGACGATGTACTGGTTGAGGAAGACCTGCCGGTCGGGACGGGGGCGCAGACCTGCCGGGACCAGGGCGGCGACCGCGTCGGGATCCGCCGGCAGCCAGCTGAAGTAGAGCGTGCGACTGTTCACGACGAGCTGGGGAGCGGCTGGATCGAGCACGGTGCCTCCGAAGCGGGTGTGTACCCGAACGCTACGGCGGGTCCCACCGGCGGGACAAGGACGGATAGTGGACACATCGGCCCGGATGTCGGTTTTCATGTTGACCGCTTGGCCCGCCGGGCTGACCGACCGGCCGGGGCCGGGTGGGGTGACCGGGTGGCACGGCCTCGCCCAGAAAACGGGTAATAGCCCTCACAGGCGGGGCGACTTCCGCCCAATTTGCGCTCTTTGTTGCGCGACACACCTTAAGTACATCAGCCTTTCGGCTAGATTTCGGCGAGACGATCAGGTTAAGGTGAGTCCCGAACGGCCCATACGAAGCTAAACCAAAGCGTCACGTCTTTTTGTCCGCGGACGAGGTGCAGGGAGGACCACCCATGACCGCGCCAACGATCAGCGAGCAGTCGACCGCCACAGCCGAGAGCACCCCGAAGCTGGACCCGCGGGCGCTCACCGACAGCGCCGCCGACCTGCTCAACGCGATGGCGGCGCTGCCCGCCAACCACCCGTCGCGTGCCGCGCTGCGGGACCGGGCCATCGAGGCCTGGCTGCCGCTGGCCAACCACCTCGCCCACCGCTACAGCGGGCGGGGCGAGCCGACCGACGACCTCTCGCAGACCGCCGCAATCGGCCTGATCAAGGCGATCGACAAGTTCGACCCGTCCCGCGGCGTCGACTTCGCCGGCTACGCGATCCCCACCATCATCGGTGAGCTCAAGCGGCACTTCCGCGACCGCACCTGGGACATCCGGGTCCCCCGCCGGCTCCAGGAGCTGCGGCTCGCCATCTCCGACGCCAACAGCTCGCTGCTGCAGACCCTCGGTCGGTCGCCGACGGTCGCCGACATCGCCGCCCACCTCAAGCTCACCGAGGAAGAGGTCCTGGAGGGCCTGGAAGGCGCCCGCGCGTACAACGCGGTGTCGCTGTCCACCCCGACCGGCGACGGCGAGCGGGCCACCGAGCTGGGCGACATGCTCGGCGGCGAGGACAGCGAGTTCGAGCTGGCCGAGCTGCGGGTCGCCCTCGGCCCGGCGCTGGCCACGCTCGACGAGCGGGAGCAGAAGATCCTGACCCTGCGGTTCTACGGCAACCTGACCCAGTCGCAGATCGCCGACCAGATCGGCGTCTCGCAGATGCACGTCTCCCGGCTGCTGGCGCGGGCGCTGACCAAGCTGCGCGGCCAGCTCGACGGCACCTACTAGGCGGTTCACGGTTGAGGGCCGGGTCGGCGGACCCGGCCCTCAACCGCACCACCGACTGTCACGCGAACGTGACAGTCGGTCCGACCGGCCGGGTCGCTTCCCTTGCGGGGCAGCGGCCCGGCCGGTCCGGTCAGCGGCCGACCGGCTCCCGCCACATCGGCCAGAACGGGGTGCCGTCGGGCACCCGGAACGGCTCACCGGCTCGGTAGCCGTGCCGCGCGTACAGATCCCGGCTCCGGGGGCTGCTCGCCTCCAGATAGGCCGGCATCCCGGTCTCGTCCAGCCAGGCGTGGTGGTGCTCCAGCAGCGCGGTGCCCAGCCCCTGCCCCTGGCGGCCCGGCCGGGTCGCCAGGAAGGCCAGGTGGTGGTGGTCCGCATGCGGGTGGTTGGCCTCGAACAGCTCGTCGAGATGCTGGAACCGGTCGGTCCACTCACCGCAGGCGGCCGCGAGCCGGGCGTCGTAGTCGACCGGCGGCGCGGGCGGCTCGCCGACCGACGGGAACCACACCGCGACCGCGGCCCGGTCCGCGGTGGCGTGGACGAGGCCGTGTCGCATCGCGTGCCCGACCAGGATCTCGAAGTCCCCGGCCAGCACGGCCTCCCGCTTGCTCGCGTCGGGCACCAACCAGCGCGTCACCTCCAGCGCGGTGAACGCCTCGGCGATCCGGCCGGCCACCAGCGCGGTGTCGTCGGGTCCCAGCCGTTCGATGGCCACACTCATCGGGGCACCTCCGTCGCGGCGGGTGCCGGCGGCTGCTCCGCCGGCCGCACGGCGGCTACGGCGCTCGCCGCGCCGAGGCCGATCCGGGCGTACGTGTCCGGTCGACTGTTGCGCAGCACCAGCGCCCAGGCGACGCCCAGCGCGGCCGCCACCGGGTACACGGCGGGCAGAGCCCAGCGCAGGGTCGAGTCCGGCGCGACGCCGAGCAGGTTGGCGAAGTTCGACACGGCCAACCAGATGATCACGAAGAGCGCGACGGTGGCCAGGCCGGGCGCGACGGCGCGCCGCCAGAGCGTCTCGCCGGCACCGGAGCGGACGAAGTAGGCGATCACCGCCACCGAGGTCGTGGCGATCAGCAGCAGGACCCCGAACCCGCCGGTGGTGCCGCCCCAGAAGAACAGCTTGACCACCGGGTCCCAGCCGTTGACCGCGTACAGCAGGATCACCAGCAGGCCGAAGACGCTCTGCGCCAGGGAGGCGGCCCGCGGTGCGCCGCTGCGCGCCGAGGTCTGCCCGAACACCGCCGGCAGCACCCGCTCCCGACCCAGCGCGAACGTGTAGCGGGCCGTGGTGTTGTGGAAGGAGATCATCGCGGCCAGCACCGAGGTCAGGAAGAGCGCCTGACCGATGGTGACGGCGGTGTCGCCGAGGTGCTCGGCGGCCAGGTTGAAGATCAGCCCGACGCTCTGCTCGCCGGCCGCGGCGACGATCTGGTCCGGCCCGACGGCGACCGCCATGGTCCAGGAGGAGAGCGCGTACAGGGCCGCGATGATCGCCACCGAGAGGTACGTGGCCAGCGGCACCGTCCGCTTCGGATCCTTGCTCTCCTCGCTGAAGACCACCGCGGACTCGAAGCCGACGAACCCGAGGATGGCCAGCACCAGCACCGCGCCCACTCCGGGCACGAAGAGGTTGTCCGGCGAGAACGACGCGAAGCTGACCTCGCCGCCGGCCGGGTTGCCGATCTGTCCCAGGTCGAAGATCAGGATCACCACGATCTCGGCGACCAGCAGGGCTGCCAGCACCAGGCCGTTGATGTCCACCCGGAGCAGGCCGAGCAGGGCGACCAGCGCCCAGGCCACCAGGGCGACGATCGCCCAGTGCGGGTGCCCGCCGAAGATCCGGTCGAGCACCGGCTCGGCGGCGACACCGATGGTGCCGTAGAGCCCGACCTGGAGCGCGTTGTACGCGATCAGCGCCACCCAGGCGGCGCCCACGCCGGCCGGTCGGCCCAGGCCACGGGAGATGTAGGCGTAGAAGGCGCCGGCGTTCTCCACCCGCCGGGACATCGCCACGTAGCCCACCGAGAAGAGGGCGAGCACCGCGGCGACCACCAGGAAGGCAAGCGGGATGCCGGTCACGCCGATCACGCCGTAGCCGGTGGTGACGACACCGGCCACCACAGTCAGCGGTGCGGCGGCGGAGAGGACGAAGAAGATCACCGAGGGGACGCCGAGGCGGCCGCGGGCAAGGGATTCGGAGACGTTGCTGGGTCGGTCGACTGTCGATGTCGTGGGCATACGACTACTCCGGTTGTCGAGGGGAGGGGTGGGGTTACCGGGGGATCAGGGAACGCCGCGCAGCACGGCGGCGCCGACGGCGGCCTCGGTGTGCCCGACGAGTTCCTTCAGGGGTGCCGGCAGCGCGGGGATGAGAACGTTCAACCGGTGGTGGGCGCGGGGACCGGCGCTCCAGAGCACCTCCCGGGTCAGCCCGGCGGCCACGACCAGGCCGAGCAGCAGGGCGTCCGGCACGCTCGGCGGCTCCGGCCGGTCCAGCAGTGCCCGCAGCCGGGTGGCAGGCCAGGCCACCGCGTTGAGATCGATCGGCAGGTAGCTGACCGAGGTGCGCAGCAGCCGGCGGCTCTCCTGGCGGCGCAGCACGCCGGACCGGGCCAGCCGCTCCCCCACCGACGTCGTCGCACTCTGCGCCAGGAAGCTGAGCCAGGTGCCGATCGCCCGGTGCTGGGACTCGCCGAGCAGCTGGTCGAGCACGGTGTGTGCCAGAGCGTCGGCCGGCGGGCGCCGGTCGACGACGGAGACGTGCCCGTTCGAGACGGTGACGTGTCCATACAGGATCAGTTCGCCGAGCAGTCCGCCGGCCAGCCCGAGCCCGGTCGCCGCCGGGTGCAGCTTGGCCTTGCCACGGCTGTCGTTGTGAGCGATCAGGAAGAACTCGTCGGCGATGAGCAACGGTCCTCCCGCACGGGTGTGTCCACAGTGATCGCGACCGGGAAAGGATGCACCGACAGCTACTGCAATGCAACTCCCAGATTTGAAAGTTGCACTCCGTGCAGGCGCGACCTGCGGATCTTGTCATGACAGACTCGGACGGTGATCACGACGCCCGCCAACCGACCCGCCGCCAGCCCCACCGTGCGCCGTCGGCGCATCGCCCGGGAGCTCCGCCAGCTCCGGGAACGCGCGGGCATGACCCTCGATGTGGCCGCCCGTCAGCTCGACATGTCCAAGAGCAACCTGTCCCGGATCGAGACCGCGCAGATCGGCATCAAGCCGCGCGACGTCCGGGCGGCCCTGGCGCTCTACGAGGTGACCGGAGCCGACGCCGAGGCCCTCATCGAGATCGCCCGGGGTGCCCAGCAGCGCGGCTGGTGGCAGAACTACAGCGACGTGCTGCCCGAGTGGTTCGAGTTCTACGTCGGGCTGGAGGCCGAGGCCGCGGCGCTGCGCACGTACGAGGCCGAGTCGGTGCCCGGGCTGTTGCAGACCGAGGCGTACGCCCGGGAGATCTACCGCCGCACCGCCGGGGAGGACGGACTGGAGCGCAAGGTGGCCGCCCGACTGCACCGGCAGGAGGTGCTGCGCCGCGACGACCCGGTCCAGTTGTCGGTGGTGCTCAACGAGGCGGTGCTGTTGCGCCCGGTCGGCGGCACCGCCGTGATGGCCGAACAGTTGGTCCACATGAGCCGCATCGCGCAGTTACCCAACGTCACAATCCAGGTACTGCCGTTCGCGGCCGGTGGGCACCCGGCGATGAGCACGCCGTACGTGATCCTCAACTTCGCCGACGCGGCCGACGCGTCCGTGGTTTACCTGGATAACCTCACGATGGGCCTGGCACTGGAGGATGCCGACCAGGTGCTCGGGTATAGCCTTCTGCACGAGGAGCTGTGCCGCATGGCGCTCGATCCGGCGGCGTCGCTGACCCGCCTCGAGCAGGCTTCTCGTAACTTTGCGTGACCGCGTCTGCGGCACGTTGACGCAGACGAGAGGTACGGCGGATGACGGCGCTCGACCTGACCCGGGCGGACTGGCGCACCAGCACGCGCAGCAGTGGCAACGGCAACTGCGTGGAGGTCGCGACAGCCGACGGTCAGGTCGCCGTCCGGGACAGCAAGGACCGCTCCGGCCCGGTGCTCGCCTTCGGCCCGTCGGCCTGGCGTACCTTCCTGCGCGGCGTCGGCGAGGTGCACCCGCGCTGAGTCGCCGGGGCCGGTGCGAGACTGGGCCGTGCTCTCCGACGTGACCCTGGACCTGCCGGTACGCCCGGTGCTGCCCGCGCTGGTCGCGGCGCTCGACGCGGCCGGCGCCGGGGTCCTGGTGGCTCCGCCGGGCACCGGCAAGACCACCCTCGCGCCGCTGGCCGTGGCCGACCGGGTCACCGGCCGGGTCGTGATCGCGCAGCCCCGGCGGGTGGCCGCGCGTGCCGCCGCCCGGCGGATGGCCGAGCTGCTCGGCGAGCGGGTCGGCGAGCGCGTCGGCTACGCGGTACGCGGTGAACGCCGGGTCAGCGCGGCCACGCGGGTGGAGGTGGTCACCACCGGCCTGCTGGTCCGCCGGCTGCACCACGACCCGGAGCTGCCCGGCACCGGCGCCGTGCTGCTGGACGAGTGCCACGAGCGGCAACTCGACGCCGACCTCGCCCTGGCCTTCACGGTGGAGGCGCGGGCCACCCTCCGGCCGGACCTGTGGCTGCTGGCGATGTCCGCCACTCCGGACACCGACCGCTTCGCCGCGCTGCTCGGCGGGCCCGCCCCGGCTCCGGTCGTACGGGCCGAGTCCGCGCTGCACCCGGTGCGGCGGATCTGGGCGCCGCCACCCCGGCCGGTCGCCCCGCCCGGGGCCGGGCCGGTGGACCGGGCCCTGCTCGACCACGTGGCGGCCACCGTCCGGCGGGCGTTGCGCGAGCACGACGGAGACGTGCTGGTCTTCCTGCCCGGGGCCGGCGAGATCGCGGCGGTCAGCGGCCGGCTGGCCGACCTGCGGGACAGCGTCGCACTGCTCCCCCTGCACGGCCGGCAGCGCGGCGCCGAGCAGGACGCCGCCCTGCGCCCGGCCGACCGTCGCCGGGTGGTGCTGGCCACCGCGCTGGCCGAGACCAGCCTGACCGTCCCCGGCGTACGGGTGGTGGTGGACGCCGGACTGTCCCGGGTGCCCCGCGTCGACCTGGCCCGCGGTCTGGGTGCGCTGATCACCGTGCCGGTCTCCCGAGCCGCCGCCACCCAGCGGGCCGGTCGGGCCGGCCGGGAGGCCCCCGGTTCCGTCTACCGCTGCTGGTCCGCGGCGACCCACGAGCGCCTGCCCGCCCGGCCGGAGCCGGAGATCGCCACCGCCGACCTGACCGGCTTCGCTCTGGAGCTGGCCGCCTGGGGGCAGCCGGACGGCGTCGGGCTCGCGCTGCCCGACCCGCCACCGGCGGCGGCGATGGCGGTGGCCCGGGACACGCTGACCACCCTGGGCGCGGTCGACACCGACGGCCGGATCACCGGGCGGGGACGGGCCATCGCCGCCGCCGGTGCGCATCCCCGGCTGGCGCGGGCGCTGCTCGACGGCGCCGGTCGGGTCGGCGCCGACCGCGCGGCCGAGGTGGTCGCCCTGCTCGCCGAGGAGAGCGCGGCCGGCCCGGGCGACGACCTGGTCGCCGGCTGGCGCCGGTTGCGCACCGGTGTCGACCCGGGAGCGACCGCCCGCTGGCGTGCCGAGGTGCGCCGGCTGCGCGCCGCGCTGCCCGCCGGCTCCACCCCCGGGGGCCGCGCCGACGACGACCGGATTGGCCGATCCGGCGGTCCGGGAGGTGGCGGGCGTACCGGCTCCGGAGGGCTCACCGACGACCTGGCCGCCGGGCTGCTGGTGGGACTGGCGTATCCGGAACGGCTGGCGCGGGTCCGGCGGCCGGGCGGATCCGCGTACCTGATGACCGGTGGGACCGCCGCGGAGCTGGCGGCGGGGTCGGGGCTGGCCGGGGCGGACTGGCTGGCGGTGGCCGTCGCGGACCGCACCCCCGGCGCGCCGTCGGCCCGGATCCGCCGGGCGACGCCGGTGGACGAGGCGACGGCCCGGGAGGCTGCCGGGCCGCTGCTGTCCACGCGCCGGGAGGTCGGCTGGTCCGGCGGGGACGTGGTGGCACGGGAGGTGACCCGGCTGGGCGCCATCGAGCTGCAGGAGCGCCGGCTGGACCGCCCGGAGCGGGCGGAGGTGGCCGAGGCGCTGCTGACCGGTCTACGCCAGGAAGGGCTGGGCCTGCTGTCCTGGACGCCGGCGGCCCGGGCCCTGCGGGAGCGGCTGGCGTTCGGCCGGCACCATCTCGGTGCCGACTGGCCGGACGTCAGCGACGAGGCGCTGCTCGCGACCGCGCCGACGTGGCTCGGGCCGGAGCTGGCCGGCGCCCGGCGCCGCGCCGACCTGGCCCGGGTGGACGTCGCCTCCGCGCTGCGCCGGCTGCTGCCCTGGAAGCAGGCCGCCCAGCTCGACGAGTTGGCGCCGGAGCGGATCGAGGTGCCCAGCGGTTCACGGATCCGCGTGGACTACAGCGACCCGGCGGCGCCGGTGCTGGCCGTGAAGCTCCAGGAGACGTTCGGCTGGCCGGCGGCCCCACGCATCGGCGCCGGTCGGGTGCCGGTGCTGCTGCACCTGCTCTCCCCCGCCGGGCGACCGGTGGCGGTCACCGCCGACCTGGCGTCGTTCTGGCGGACCGGCTACCCGCAGGTCCGCGGCGAGCTGCGCGGCCGCTATCCCCGGCACCCGTGGCCGGAGGACCCGGCCACCGCGACACCCACCCGACGCGCCACGCCTCGCCGGCGCTGAGGCCGGTTACTCCTCCACCACGTCGGCCACCACCACGGTGACGTTGTCCGGACCACCGGCGTGCAGCGCCAGGTCGATCAGCTTGCCGGCGCAGGCGGCGCGGTCCGGGTAGCCGGTGAGCACCTCGGCGAGGGTGTCCGGGCGGACCACGTTGGAGAGCCCGTCGCTGCACAGCAACCACCGGTCACCGACCCGGGGCACCATCGTCGCGTACGACGGGGAGACGTCGTCGCCCTGGAGCGCCTGGGTGACCACCGCGCGGCGCGGGTGGCTGCTCGCCTGGTCGGCGGTGATCACACCCTGGTCCACCAGCATCTGGACGAAGGTGTCGTCCCGGGTGACCTGTTTGAGCACGCCCTCGCGGAACAGGTAGGCCCGGGAGTCGCCGACGTGCGCGAGGGCCAGGCAACTGCCCGTACGGGAGAAGAGCAGGGCGGTCAACGTGGTGCCCATGCCCTGGCGCTCGGGATCCTCGGCGACGGCTTGCCGGATCCGTGCGGTGGCCAGGGCGATGCCGCCCTGGAGCGCGGCCACCAGGGCGTCCTCTGGGGTCTCCACGTCCAGCGGTGCGACCGCGTCGATGGTGAGCGCGCTGGCCAGGTCACCGGCCGCCATCCCGCCCATGCCGTCGGCGACGGCGACGAGCCAGGTCCCGGCGTGCAGGGCGTCCTGGTTTCCACTGCGGATCAGCCCACGGTCGCTCGTTCCCACGGAACGCAGCTTCAGGGTCATGGGAGGCAGCCTGCCAGGCGAAGGGCGCAGTTGTCTCTAGGAGATCAGGACGACGGGGCGTGGCGCGGTCAATCTCACGTGCCGCACCGGCGCGTCGCGGGCGCGGGTTCCGTCCTCGTTGCGACCCGCGGCCCTCGTAGCGCCCCGAAAGCCATCCAGGCGGATCGATTGACAGGCGGCACCGTCGCTGGAAACATCGAGCCGACACCTGGGAGCGCTCCCAGCTTCCACCACCACCCGTCCCCACTTTCTCGTCCCGGAAGGACTCCCCGTGACGCCATCCCGACGCCGCCTCCTGCTGGCCGCGGCGACCGCACTGGCCCTCACCGGCGCGGGCGCCGGCGCGGCCCATGCCGAACCGCCACCGGACGCCCCCGAGCAGATCGACAACGGCGACTTCAGCGCCGGTGTGAGCCCCTGGTTCTCCTTCGGCACCGGCGCCCTCGCGGTGACCGACGGCAGGCTCTGCACCACCGTCCCGGGCGGGCTGGCCAACCCGTGGGACGCCGGCATCGGCCAGGACGGCGTCCCCCTGATCGCCGGCGCCGAATACACCCTCGGCTTCACCGTCTCCGCCACCCCGGGTGCCGCCGTCAAGGCCGTCCTGCAACTCGGCAGCGCCCCCTACACGACCTACGCCGCCGTGGACGCCACCGCCACCGGCACCGCGCAGCGAGTCGAGCAGACCTTCACCGTCCCCGACGACAATCCCGCCGCCCAACTGATCTTCCAGGTCGGTGGCGCCGCCGAGTCGCAGACCGTCTGCCTGGACGACGTCTCGCTGCGCGGCGGCGAGCCACCCGAGCCGTACGAGCCGGACACCGGGCCACGGGTACGGGTCAACCAGGTCGGCTACCTGCCCGGCGGGCCGAAGAACGCCACCGTGGTCACCACGGCCACCGAGCCGCTGCCCTGGCAGCTGCGCTCGGCCGGCGGCGCGGTCCTCGCCAGCGGCACCACCACCGCGCGCGGCGTGGACGCCGCCTCCGGGCAGAACGTGCAGACGCTCGACTTCTCCAGCTACCGCACCCCGGGCAGCGGGCTGACCCTGACCGTGGACGGCGAGACCAGCCACCCGTTCGACATCTCCGGCACCCTCTACGACCAGCTGCGCTCCGACTCGCTGCAGTTCTTCTACGCCCAGCGCAGCGGCATCGCCATCGACGGGGACCTGATCGGTGACGAGTACGCCCGGCCCGCCGGCCACCTCGGCGTCGCACCCAACCAGGGCGACACCACCGTGCCCTGCCAGCCGGGCGTCTGCGACTACTCGCTGGACGTGCGCGGCGGCTGGTACGACGCCGGCGACCACGGCAAGTACGTCGTCAACGGCGGCATCGCCACCTACCAACTGCTCAACACCTTCGAGCGGACCAGAACGGCGGCCACCGCCGACGGCGGTGCCGCGCTGGGTGACAGCACCCTGCGGGTCCCGGAACGCGGCAACGGCGTGCCGGACATCCTCGACGAGGCCCGCTGGGAGCTGGAGTTCCTGCTGCGCATGCAGGTGCCGGCCGGTAAGCCGCTCGCCGGAATGGTCCACCACAAGATCCACGATCGGAACTGGACCGGGCTGCCGCTCGCCCCGCACGACGACCCGCAGCCGCGCGAGCTGCACCCGCCGTCGACCGCGGCCACGCTCAACCTGGCCGCCACCGCCGCCCAGTGCGCGCGGCTCTTCGCCCCCTACGACGCGGCGTTCGCCGGCCGCTGCGCCACCGCCGCGAAGACGGCCTACGCCGCGGCCAAGGCCCACCCCGCGGTGTACGCCAGCCCGGCCGACAGCACCGGCGGCGGCGCGTACGACGACACCAACGTGACCGACGAGTTCTACTGGGCGGCGGCCGAGCTGTACCTGACAACCGGCGCGCAGACCTACCTGACCGACCTGACCGCCTCGCCGCACCACACCGGCGACGTGTTCGACCCGCGGGGCTTCGGCTGGCAGAGCGTCGCCGCGCTCGGCCGCCTCGACCTGGCCACCGTGCCGAACGGGCTGCCCGCCGCCGATCTGGCCCGGGTCCGCGCCTCCGTCACCACCGCCGCCGACGCGTACCTCGCCGAGCTGCGCCGGCAGGCGTACGGGCTGCCGATGCCCGGTGACGCCAACAGCTACTTCTGGGGCGGCAACAGCAACGTCATCAACAACGCGGTCGTGCTGGCCACCGCCTTCGACCTGACCCGCAACCCCGTCTACCGCGACGGTGCCGTGCAGGCGATGGACTACATCCTCGGTCGCAACGCCCTGAACATCTCCTACGTCACCGGGTGGGGCGAGCACGCGGCGCAGAACCAGCACAGCCGCATCTTCGGCCACCAACTCGACCCGAACCTGCCGCGCCCTCCGGCCGGCTCCCTCGCCGGTGGCCCGAACGCGGCCCTCCAGGACCCGTTCGCGGCCCAACTGCTCGCCGGCTGCAAGCCGATGTTCTGCTACGTCGACGACATCAACTCGTACGCGACCAACGAGGTCGCCATCAACTGGAACTCCGCGCTGGCCTGGATCTCCTCGTTCCTGGCCGACCAGGGTGACGCCGGCGCGGTGCCGGCCAGCACCTGCGCGGTGAGCTACACCAACTACGGCGCATGGCAGGGCGGCACCGGGTTCACCGCGCAGGTGACCGTGCGCAACACCGGCGCCACGGCCATCAACGGCTGGAGCGTGCGGTTCGCGTTCACCGGGGACCAGCGGGTACGCGAGGCGTGGCTGGCGAAGGTCACCCAGTCCGGCGCGACGGTGACCGCGCGCAACGAGTCGTACAACGCCAAGATCGCTCCTGGCGGGACGGTGACGTTCGGCTTCAACGCGACAACCGGGGGCGGCGCGAACCCCAACCCGGGCCTGGTCACCGTCAACGGCGGGGCCTGCTCACTGGCCTGACCTGACCGGTACGGCCGGTGGCCGCTCCCCCTGGGGGGCGGCCACCAGCCCGCCGGATCACGTGGACCGGGCCAGGGGCGGGTGTGCCGGGCCTCGCGTCGTTCGGGACCGCCAGTGTCGCCCGGCCCGCCTACCGTCGGCATCATGGCTGTCAACGGGGACGCGGTCGATCAGGACATCGAGGGTGAGCGGCTCGTCGACGTCTCCGCGGCCGTGCCCGCCGCGCGCTGATGCGGGGCGTGTCGCCGCTGCCGCCGCCGGGGCGGCTACGCACCCTCTCCCTCGCCACGCTGGCGAACACCGTCGGCTCGGGACTGTGGCTGACCGGCGGGGCTCTCTACCTCACCCGGGAAGTGGGGCTCTCCGCCGTCCAGGTGGGCACCGGGCTCAGCGTCGCAGGGCTGGTCGGGCTGACCGCCAGCGTTCCGCTCGGCGGCCTGGCTGACCGGCGCGACCCCCGTACGCTGCGAGCCGTCCTGCAGGTGCTCCAGGCGGCGGTTGCCGCAACGTACCTGCTGGTCGACTCGTTCCCGGTGTTCCTGGTCGTCGCGGTGCTCGACCTGCTGCTGGCCTCCGGCAACCTCGCGGTCCGCGCCGCGCTGGTCGCCGCCGTCGCCGGCTCGCAGGGGCGGGTGCACGCCTTCGCCACGCTGCGCGCGGTGGCGAACCTGGGCATCGCGGTCGGGGCGGGGCTGGCCGGGTTCGTGCTGGCCGCCGACACGCACCTCGCCTACCAGGTCCTGGTGGCCGGCAACGCGGCAACCTATCTGGTGTCGGCGGCGCTGCTGCTGCGGCTGCCGGCCCTTCCACCGAGCTTGCGTCCCCCGACGGCCGCTCCCCTCCCCCGGCGGCGGCCGCTGCGTGACGGTCGTTTCCTCGCGGTGAGCGGTGCGTCGGCGGTGCTCCTCCTGCACCAGACGGTGCTCACGCTGGTGGTGCCACTCTGGGCGGTGACCCTGATCGGGGCGCCCCCGCCCGTCGTGTCGGCGGTGCTGCTGACCAACACACTGCTCACCGTGCTGCTGGCGGTACGGCTGAGCCGGGGCGCGGATACCGCGGCCCCGGCGGCCCGGCAGATGCGCCGGGCGGGCCTGGTGCTGGCCGCCGCGATGCTGCTGTACGCGGCCACCGCCAGCCTGCCCACCACCGCGGCGGTCGCGCTCCTGCTGGTCGCCACCGTCGTCTACACCGTCGGCGACCTGTGGCACAGTACCGCCGGGGCGGGGCTCGCCTACGATCTCGCTCCGCCGGACGCGGTCGGCGCCTACCAGGGAGCGGACGGAATGCTCGCCGGCCTGGCCCGTGCCGTCGCCCCGGCTCTGCTGACGCGGGTGGTCCTCCACGGTGGGATTCCCGGCTGGCTGGTCGTCGGCGGGCTCTTCGCCGTGGTCGGCCTGGCCAGCCCTGCGCTGACCCGGTGGGCGTTGGTCAACCGCCCGGAGGTGTAGCAGCATGGTGGGCATGACCGACCAGCAGAGCGTCACCATTCGTCCCGGTGGTCCCGCCGATGCCGCGGCCGTGCTGCGGCTGCTCGACGGCGCGACCGCGTGGCTGGCGGCGCGCGGCCGGACCGGCCAGTGGGGCACCGAGCCGGCGTCGACCGATCCGCGCCGGATCGCCCAGGCCGACGACTGGGCGTCGGGCGGCGGCCTGCACCTGGCGATGCTCGGCGACAGGCCGGTCGGCGCGCTGGTGGTCGGGGCCGCCACCGACGACGTACCCCCGCCGACCGAGCCGGAGTTGTACGTGCGGCTGCTGGTCACCGACCGGGCGCACACCGGCCGAGGGCTCGGGGCGCGGCTGCTGGAGCACGCAGCGGACCTGGCCCGGGCGCGCGGGCTGGGCCTGCTGCGGGTGGACTGCTACGGCGGCGATGACCGGGCGCTGGTCCGCTTCTACGAGGGCTGCGGCTTCACCGCCACCGACTCGTTCACGGTCACGCGACCGGGACGCGACCCGTGGCCCGGGCAGTTGCTCATCCGTCGGCTCGGCTGACTGCTCGCCCCGACGCTGACGCCGGGGGCCGTCTCCAGTCGTCGGGCCCGTCAGCCGATCTCCTCGTCGACGTAGCACCAGCGCCAGGTCTCGCCGGGCTGCACCGAACGGATGACGGGGTGGTCGGTGGACTCGAAGTGCTTCGTCGCGTGCTGGTACGGCGACGAGTCGCAGCAGCCGACGTGCCCGCAGGTCAGGCAGGCCCGCAGGTGCACCCAGTCGTCGTTGCCGATGGCGACGCAGTCCGGGCACTCCTCGGTGGTGCCCGGCTCCACGGCACCGGCCTCGGCAAGGTGCTGACAGCTCACTTCTCGACCTCCCGCAGCAACGACTCTTCCAGGTCCAGGTCACGATAGGCCCGCACCAGCACCTCCTCGGGAATCCGACCGGCGTCCCGGGCAGCCCGGAACACGTCCCGCTCGGCGTCGATCATCTCTTGTCGGAGCCGACCGTACGCCTGGGACGGGGTCTCGCGTTCGGCGCCACCGAGCCGTTCCCAGGCCAGGTTGGTGCGGTCGTCCAGCGCCCGGCGCAGCCGGTCCACCACCGCGTCGGGTGCGCTGTCGGCCAGCTCGTCCAGGCGCTCCCGGGCGGCCCTGCTGGCCTGCTGCTGCACCCCGGCGGCCGACAGCGCGTCCTGCACCGGGTCGTCCTGCGGCAGCTTCAGCTTGCGGGCGACCAGCGGAAGCGTTGCTCCCTGGCCGACCAGGGTGACCACGATCACCGCGAAGGCGAGCCAGATGAACAGCGCCCGGGGGTACGGCGCGTCGTCGGCCAGGGTCAGCGGGAGGGCCAGCGCGGCGGCCAGCGTCACCACGCCACGCATCCCGGCCCAGCCGATGACGATCGGGAACTTCAGCGACGGCGCCGGGTCCCGACGGCGGACCTGGGGCACCAGCCGGGCCAGGTAGGTGGCCGGGAAGAGCCAGACGAACCGGGTGAGGAAGACCGTGGCGAGCACCGCGAGGGTGATCAGCGTCAGCGACCCGATCGGCTCGTCGAGGTCCCGCACGACCTCCCGCAGTTGGAGGCCGACCAGCAGGAAGACCAACCCCTCCAGCAGGAACCGGGCCAGCCTCCAGAACGCGCCGATCTGCAACCGGGAGGCCGCCGACAGCAGCTGGGGCAGCTTGTGGCCGAGCGCCAGCCCGGTGACCACCACCGCGACCACACCGGAGGAGTGCACCTCCTCGGCGGCGAACACCACGGCGAACGGGATGATCAACGACAGCGCGTTGTCCAGCAGCGGATCGTTGATCCGCCGGTGCAGGAAGCCGAAGACCAGCGCGCCGAGCGCGCCGATCAGGATGCCGCCGCCGGTGGCCCGCAGCACCTCGACGGCGACCTCGGCGGTGCCGACCGCCGAGCCGATGGTGGCCAGCGTCGCGACCCGCAGCAGCACCAGAGCGGTCGCGTCGTTGATCAGGCTCTCCCCCTCCAGGATGGTGACCACCCGGCGGGGCAGGCCGACGCGCCGGGCGACCGCCGTGGCGGCCACCGCGTCGGGCGGCGCGACCACCGCGCCGAGGGCCAGGCAGATCGCGAACGGCACCTGTGGCAGCAGCAGGTGCAGGACGAAGCCGACCACGAACGCGGTGAACAGCACCAGACCCACGGCGAGCAGCAGGATCGGCCGGATGTTGTTCTTGAACGCCGGCACCGACGTCTCCAGAGCCGCGACGTAGAGCAGCGGCGGCAGGATGCCGACCAGCACCAGCTCCGGGTCGAGCCGGACGTGCGGGAATCCCGGCACGAAGGAGAACGCCAGGCCGAGTACGACGAGCAGGATCGGCGCTAACAGGCCGAGCCGGCGCGCCAGCGCAGCGCCCAGGGTGGCGACCGCCAGGAAGACGACGACCGGAAACAGGCTTTCCATGGGGTAGGAGCCTAGGGGGCCGGGGACGCGTCCCCGATCACCCGGCCGTCCGCAGCTTCGGCAGCACCTCCGAGCCGAACGCGTCGAGGAACCCGCGCTGCTCCTGCCCGACGTGGTGCAGGGCGATCTGGTCGAAGCCCAGCTCCAGGTACTCCTCCAGCCAGCCGACGTGCCGGCCCAGGTCGGCCGAGATGTTCACCACCTCGGCGACCCGCTGCGCCGGCACGTCTGCCGAGACCTCGTCGAAGTGCTCGACGGTCTCCAGGTCCCAGCAGACCGGCGGGGCGAAGACGTTGCTGCGCCACTGGTCGTACGCGATCGCCTCGGCCTGCGCCTGCTCGGGCGCCCAGCTGACGTGCACCTGCAGGTGCAGCGGCCCGCGCCCGCCGGCGTCCCGGTACGCGTCGATCATCTCGCGCAGGTGCGCCACCGGGGCGTTCACGGTGATCAGCCCGTCCGCCCACTCGGCGCACCACCGGGCGGTGGCCACGCTGACCGCGGCGCCGACCAGGGCCGGTGGTTCCTCGGGGCGCGTCCACAGCCGGGCCCGGTCCACCCGGACCAGGCCGTCGTGGCTGACCTCCTCGCCGGCCAGCAGCGCCCGGATCACGTCCACGCACTCGCGCAGCCGGGCCGCGCGCACGTCCTTGCGCGGCCACGGGTCGCCGGTGATGTGCTCGTTGCTGGCCTCGCCGGTGCCGAGCGCGGCCCAGAACCGGCCGGGGTACATCGCGCCGAGCGTGCCGATCGCCTGCGCGATGATCGCCGGGTGGTAGCGCTGGCCGGGTGCGTTGACCACGCCGAACGACATGCCGGTGGCCTGCAGGGCGGCGCCGAGCCACGACCAGGCGAAGCCGGACTCGCCCTGCCGGGTGCTCCACGGGGAGAAGTGGTCGGAGCACATGGCCGCGTCGAAGCCGGCCCGCTCGGCGTGGATCACCGCCTCCAGCAGGGCGCGAGGGTGGATCTGCTCGTGGGACGCGTGAAAGCCGAACGCCGTCATGGGTGCACTTCCTACCCACGACGGCGCCCGGCTGAACCGCCCTTTCGTCGCTACTCGGCGTGCGCCCCGGCACCGGCCGAGGCGGCCGCGCCGTCGCCCACCCAGACCGTCTTGGTGTTGCAGAACTCCCGCATGCCCAGCGCGGACAGCTCCCGGCCGTAGCCGGAGTTCTTCACACCGCCGAACGGCAGCTCCGGGAAGGAGGTGGTCATGCCGTTGATGAAGACGTTTCCGGCGTCCAGGTCGGTGGCGAAGCGCTCCTGCTCGGCCGCGTCCCGGGTCCAGGCGTTCGAACCGAGCCCGAACGCGGTGCCGTTGGCCACCTCGATCGCCTCGGAGTACGACGACACCCGGTACAGGCCGGCGACCGGCCCGAAGACCTCCTCGCGCCACATCCGCATCTGCGGGGTGAGGTCGGTGACCACCGTCGGCGGGTAGAACCAGCCCTCACCCGCCGGCGGCTCACCGCCGCAGAGCACGGTCGCGCCGTTGTCCACCGCGTCGCGCACCTGGGCGTGCACCTCGTCGCGACCACCCTCGCTGGCCAGTGGACCCACGTCGGTGTCGGTGTCCATCGGGTCGCCGACCCGCAGCGCCGCCATGTTGGCGGCGAACTTCTCGGCGAAGGCGTCGAACACGTCGGTGTGCACGATGAACCGCTTGGCGGCGATGCAGGACTGGCCGTTGTTCTGGCAGCGCGCGGTGGTGGCCACCTCGGCGGCCCGGTCCAGGTCGGCCGAGGGCATCACGACGAACGGGTCGCTGCCGCCGAGCTCCAGCACGGTCTTCTTCAGCTCCCGGCCGGCGGACTGGGCGATGGAGCGGCCGGCGCGCTCGCTGCCGGTGAGCGTGGCGGCGCGTACCCGGGGGTCGCTGAGGATCCGGTCGACGGCGTCCGAGCCGACCAGCAGGGCGGTGAACGCCCCCTCGGGGAAGCCGGCCCGACGGAACACGTCCTCCAGCAGCAGCGCGGTCTGCGGCACGTTCGAGGCGTGCTTGAGCAGGCCGGTGTTGCCGGCCATCAGCGCCGGTGCGGCGAAGCGGATCACCTGCCAGAGCGGGAAGTTCCACGGCATCACCGCGAGCACCACGCCGATCGGCTGGTAGCGGACGAACGCCCGGGTCGCCTTGACGGCGGTGGCGTCGGCCGGCTCGTCGGCGAGGAACGACGGCGCCCGGTCGGCGTAGAACCGGCAGGCGGAGGCGCACTTGGTCACCTCGGCCTGCGCCGCGACGTACGTCTTGCCCATCTCCGTGGTCATGATCCGGGCGATCTCGTCCCGGTCGCCCTCCAGCAGGTCGGCGGCGGCGTTCATCCACCCGGCGCGCTGCTCGACGGTGGTCCCGCGGAGCTGCTGGTACGCGAGGTCGGTGCGCTCGATGGCGTCGTCGAGCTGCTCGGTGGACATCGCCTCGTAGGTCTTGAGCACCTGGCCGGTGGCGGGGTTGGTGGTGGCGATGGGCATCTCGTCCTCCTGTCACTCGAACAGCGAGTGCTTGACGCCCGGCTCCTCGCGGCGGCGGGCGGCACGGCGGCGCTGGATGACGACCAGGTCGACGACGGCGACCACGGCGAAGATCGCGCAGAGCACGCCGAGCCAGGCGATGCCGGCCCAGAACGCCAGCACCGCGAAGAGCACCATGATCACCAACCCGAAGCCGGCGAGGGTGAGCCTGAGGTTCAGCGCGCTGTTCGCGTGGCCGACCGTGCCGCGGGCACGGCGGGGCTGCGATCTCGTCATACCCCCCGACCTACCCCCGATCGCCGGCCTTAACCGGCCCGGGGCGTCGCGGTCGGTCACGCCGAGCGTCGGCGGTGGGCTCGCTTACATCCGTTCGCCACGGAAGCCCCGCCACCCGCAGGATGGGCGCATGTCCATGTCCATGAGCATGACCGAGGCCGTGCCGGTTACCGTCGCCATCGCCCGGCGCGCCGATCCGGCCCGGGCCAGCGAGATGGTGGCCTGGATGCGGGCGGGCACCGCGCTGGCCGAGGCGTTCCCGGGCTTCCTCGGCGCGGGCTGGGTGCAGAGCGGCCCGGGCTCGCCGGAGTGGCACATGCTCTACCGCTTCGCCGACGCCGAGACGCTGCACCGGTGGGAGGAGTCGCCGCAGCGACACTGGTGGCTCAGCTCGGCGCAGGGCATCGTCGAGCACACCCGGGTCGAGCGGCGCACCGGGATCGAGGGCTGGTTCGACCCGCCGTTGGAGCACTGGGTGGACCCGGTCGAGCCGATCCCACCGGCGTCGCCGCCGAGATGGAAGCAGGCGGTGACCATCTGGCTGGCGTTCTTTCCGCTGAGCCTCACCGCCACCCTGCTGACCAGCCGATTTCTCGCCGACGTGCCG
This sequence comes from Micromonospora yongxingensis, assembly GCF_052601155.1. Classification (NCBI taxonomy): domain Bacteria; kingdom Bacillati; phylum Actinomycetota; class Actinomycetes; order Micromonosporales; family Micromonosporaceae; genus Micromonospora; species Micromonospora yongxingensis. The sequence continues at coordinate 43,619 of NZ_JBQXEO010000028.1, read as the reverse complement.
CTGGCGGCCCGGGTGGTGCTGATGACGCTCTGCCTGACCCCGCTGATGACCTACCTGGTGCTGCCCCGGATCACCCGGGCGCTGCACTGGTGGCTGCACGGCGAGCCACGGCCCGCGCAGAGGCGGCGATCGTCGAACCGTCCCGCCGGGCGTCCGGGCGGCATGCACGAATGAGCGTGACAAGTGGTCCGTCGAGCCTGGGCAAAACCACGTCCTACGCATAGAGTTACCGCGCTGTCGCTCTGTGCTGCGAGACGGGGGATGTCATGCCTCGACGCTGGGTCGCCGCCCTGGCCTGTCTCGCCGCGCTGGTCGCGCTGGCCTGCGAGGGCGGCACCTCGGCGACACCCCGCCCCACCACGAGCGGCGGACAGCCCGGCGGGCCGGGCGGCATCGCCGCGCTCGGCGACTCGATCAGCACCGGCTTCGCCTCCTGCCTGGTGCTGACCTCCTGCGAACGCAACTCCTGGTCGACCGGCGACGGCCTGCGGGTGCGGAGCCACTACCGGCGGCTGCTCGACCAGGACTCCGCGATCCGCGACCGGCGGTACAACCACGCCCGGCCGGGGGCGCGCGCCGACGCGCTGGAGGGCCAGGCCAAGGCAGCGGTACGCGACCGCGCCGACTACGTCACCGTGCTGATCGGCGCCAACGACGCCTGCCGGGGCGGGGTGGACGCGATGACGCCGGTGGCGCAGTTCCGGGCCGACGTCGACCGGGGCCTGCGCGTGCTGCGGACCGGCCGACCGAAGGCCCGGGTGCTGGTGGTGAGCATTCCGGACCTGTACCGGCTCTGGGAGGTCGGGCACGGCGACTCGCGGGCGGTGCGCGCCTGGAAGCGGGGCATCTGCCCGGCCCTGCTGGCCGAGGCGACCTCCACCGCGCCGGCCGACCGGGCTCGCCGGGCCGCCGTCCGGGACCGGATCGACGCGTACAACACGCAGTTGGTGGCCGCGTGCCGGGCGTACGGCTCGCGTTGCCGGCACGACGGCGGAGCGGTGCACAAGGTCCGGTTCAGCCTCGACATGCTCAACCCGCTGGACTGGTTCCACCCCAATGTCAGCGGGCAGGGTCGGCTCGCCGAGGTGACCTGGCGCTCCTCCGGCCTCGCCGACTGAGCGCCCCGCTCGCGCCCGGGATCAGGAGCGGCGGGGCTCCGGCACGGTCGTGCCGCGGGGCCGGTAGAGCGCCCGGGAGCGCCCCGCCAGATCCTTGGTGGCCGACGAGTTGGCCCAGGTGCCGAGCACGATCGCGGCACCGGGCACGATCTTGGCAACCATCCGCTTGGCCGCCCGGACACCGGCCATCTGCGCCAGCCGGACACCGAGCTTCAGCATGACCTGGCCGAGCGGGCGTTGGCGCCCACCCAGGCCGAAGAGCGCGTCGGCGCGTTCCCGGCCGGCGGCCACCCCGAGCGCCAGCCGGGCGCTCTCGGCGACCTTGTGCACCCGCTGGAGCACCAGCAGGTCGGTGGCGCGGTCGTTGTGCAGCGGGTCGACGTCGTACGCGGCGGCGATGTGCAGCACCATCCGCGCCTGGGTCCAGGCCAGCACGCCCACGTCGAGCACGGCGCCGGGTAGCCCCGCCGCGCCCGACACCGCACCGGAGAGGCGGGCCAGGTTGACGAACTTACGGGTGGCCTGGTCGGCGAGGGCGTCGGCCGAGACACCGGGCTGATCGGCCCGGGCGCGGACGGCCCACTGTGCGGCCTCCGGCCCGAGCCTGCGCACCGCCTCCAGGGCGAGGTGCTCCGGGGCGTACTGCGGGTCGTCGCGCATCCGGTCCCAGAGCCGGGCCGGCGGGCCCTCGGGCGCGTCCACCGGCCCGGTCGGCAGGTCGGCGGACGGGTGGGGGGTGGGCACGGCGGGCGAGCCGCCGACGGGTGGGGTGTCGGTCACCGGGTCTCCCCAGGGGTCGGTACGGCGGGCAGGACGGCCGGCGCAGCGCTCAGCGGCGTCGGTTGGAGAACCGGGCCGCCAACCCCTTGAGCTTCTGCTGGTTGCCGGGCTTGGCCATCTCGCGCCGGCCCCGGTCGACCAGTTGCTGCCCCTTCGGTGATTTCAGAAAAGCGCTGATCCGCTGCATCAGTGACATAACGTCCTCCTGTCGGTGGTCCTGCTGTCATGTGTACCCCGAACCCGCAACGGATGTACCCGGGACGCGACAGGCTCAACCCCGACAGTCCACAGTGGGCGGTAGGTTACCGCCCGCTCGGCACGATGGCTTCGACGACCCTGGTGGCGCGCCATTCGTGCTGCTGGTAGTGCTCGGGGTACGCCGAGACCTGCACCGCCTGGGCGGCGTCGGTGAGCCGCATGTGCTGCCAGCCGGGCACCTGCTCGAGAGCGGTGAGGAACTGCCGGGTGGCGAACTCGGGGTCCATCAGCCGCCCGACCGGGCCCCAGCCGCTGCTGGAACGCTGCTGGAACAGCCCGACGGAGTCGTGGTCCCAGCCGACACCCTGGTGCGGGTGGTCCTGCGACTCGGGCAGCACGCCGCTGGCGACGTTGTACAGGTTGCTCTCCTGCATGGCGGTGGCCACCGCGATCACCAGGCCACGGCGGGGCACGCCCATCTCGCGGCCGGTGCGGACGATCGCCTCGGCGTTCTCCATCTGGTCATCGTCCAGCCCGGCGACCGGCGCCGGGTCGGTCGGGCGCGCGGGCGCGGCCTTGCGGGTGCGCGAGCTGGTGTCCGGGTCGCTGGAGGTCGCGGCGGCGGAGGGGGTGCTGGGGGCGGCGACACGGTCGAGGCCGCGGGAGGCCCGCTGCTGCTCGGCTCGCTGGAGCAGCTCGGAGCTGCTGGCGAGCGGATCGACCCGGCCAGCCGCGCCGGCGGAGTCGTCACGAACCTGTGCGACGGCGGCCAGGCCGAGGCAGCAGACCACGCCGGTGGCCAGAGCCACCTGGGCCCGGCGTCGACCGGTCAGGTCCCTGGCGTACGCCCGGAGCCGGCTCGCGGCGGTTGTCCGTTCGGCTGAGGTGCCATCCTCCATATCGGTAGTGGGGCTGCTCGGGGCGTTCGGGTCGTCGAGGGTGCCGTCGTCACGCATCAGCCGAGGCTAGGCAGATGGAAACCCCGATCACGCACGGTGATCACGTGGCGATCGCCACAGAAACGGGGTGTCCCGGTGGACGACCGGGGCGGGTCGAACTGCCCGGGGAACGGACCTCGCGTACCGGATGAAGCCGGCGCGGCACGCAGGCCGGCACGGGTGGCGACACGGGCGGACATCCGGCCCCGCGTGCCGACATGATCGACAAACTCGGCCTTTGGGCCGAACCGCCCTCCCCCGATCGGCCCACGATGCCGACCCGGGCGGGGTAATCGGGTGATTGGTCCTGTCGTGCCCATCGGCCGGGCGACGAATCGCCCGCCGCAGGAATGCACCAGGATGGCGGGTACGTTGCCCGAACCGGGTGCCGTCCGTCGTGTCGGCATCCCGTAGGCACATTTCAGGGAGGTCCGCACCGGTGCTCGACCCACACGAGCTCTACCAGCTCACCGATGATCTGCCCGACCTCGGGCAACCGGTCATGATCCAGGCCCTCACCGGGTTCGTGGACGCCGGCAACGCCAGCCGGCTGGCCCGCGAGCAGTTGCTCACCTCGCTGGAGAGTCGGCCGATCGCCACCTTCGACGTGGACCAGCTGTTCGACTACCGCTCGCGACGGCCCGTCATGACGTTCGTCGAGGACCACTGGGAGAGCGTCGACGCCCCCCAGTTGGAGCTGCACCTGCTGCACGACGACGACGAGACCCCGTTCCTGCTGCTCACCGGCCCCGAGCCGGATCTGCAGTGGGAGCGGTTCGTGGCCGCCGTCGCCGGGCTCGCCGCCCGGCTGGACGTCCGCCTCACCGTGGGCCTCAACTCGATCCCGATGGCGGTGCCGCACACCCGGCCGACCGGGGTGACCGCGCACGCCACGCGACCCGAGCTGATCGCCGGATACGAGCCCTGGCTGCAGCGGGTCCAGGTGCCCGGCAGCGTCGGCCACCTGCTCGAGTTCCGCCTCGGCGAGCAGGGCCGCGACGCGCTCGGCTTCGCCGCCCACGTGCCGCACTACGTGGCACAGACCGAGTACCCGGCCGCCGCCGAGGTGCTGCTCACCTCGGTGTCCCGGAGCACGGGGCTGCTGCTGCCCGGCGACGGGCTGCGCTCGTCGGCCGAGGTGGTCCGGGTGGAGATCGACCGGCAGGTCGCCCAGACCGAGGACGCCGCCGCCCTCGTCCAGGCCCTGGAGGAGCAGTACGACGCGTTCGCCCGGGGTCGCGGCGAGAAGAACCTGCTCGCCCCGGACGCCGGCCCGCTGCCCACCGCCGACGAACTCGGCGCCGAGCTGGAACGGTTCCTGGCCGAACAGACCCGTCCCGGCGACACCCCGGGCAGCTGACCGGGCGTCCCGGCCGCGGATGCGGCAGGCTGGGGACATGCGCCTGGCGACCTGGAACGTGAACTCGGTGAAGGCCCGGCTGCCCCGGCTGCTGGAGTGGCTGGCCAGCACCGGGCCGGACGTGGTCTGCCTGCAGGAGACCAAGTGCCCGGACGGCGCCTTCCCGGTGGCCGAGGTGGGCGAGCTGGGCTACACCGTGGCCAGCCACAGCGACGGCCGGTGGAACGGGGTGGCCATCCTGTCCCGGGTCGGCCTGGCCGACGTCCGGGTCGGGTTCGCCGGTGAGCCCGGCTTCCCCGAGCCGGAGGCCCGGGCCATCTCCGCCACCTGCGACGGGGTGCGGGTCTGGTCGGTGTACGTGCCCAACGGCCGCACACCGGACGACCCGCACTACGCGTACAAGTTGGCCTGGTTCGCGGCGCTGCGCGACGCGTTGGACGCGGAGCTGGCCGGTGGGCTCCCGCTGGCCGTCTGTGGGGACTTCAACGTCGCCCCGACCGACGCCGACGTGTGGGACCCGGCGGTCTTCACCCACTCGACGCACGTCACCCCGGCCGAGCGGGCGGCCCTCGCGGCGCTGCGCGATCTGGGGCTCAGCGACGTGGTGCCGACCCCGATGAAGGGGCCGCACCCCTTCACCTACTGGGACTACCGGGCGGGGATGTTCCACCAGAACAAGGGCATGCGGATCGACCTGGTGTACGCCTCGGCGCCGTTCACCCGCGCGGTCCGCTCCGCGTACGTCGACCGGGAGGCCCGCAAGGGCAAAGGCCCGTCCGACCACGCCCCGATCGTGGTCGACGCCGACCTGGTACCGGTGGTCGAGGCGTTCTGAGCCCGGCGGCGTGGCTAGGGTGGGCAGATGGCAGTCGTGAAGATCAACGCGATCGAGGTCCCGCCGGGCGCCGGTGCGGAGCTGGAGAAGCGGTTCGCCGCCCGAGCCGGGACGGTGGAGAACTCCCCCGGCTTCCTCGGCTTCGAGCTGCTCCGGCCGGTGGCCGGCGAGACCCGCTACTTCGTCTACACACGCTGGGAGACCGAGGAGGCGTACCAGGCGTGGGCCGCCGGTCCGTCCCGCGCCGCACACGCCACCGCGCCGGGCGGGCAGCAGCGGCCCCCGGTCGCCAGCGGCGCCAGCCTGCTGGAGTTCGAGGTCGCCCTGCACGTCCCCACCCCACAGCCCTAGCCACGCCGGATCCCGGGCCGGCCGGATGGTCAGGCGGGGCGGGAGCTCTGGTAGGTGGCGAAGGCGATCACGTTGTCGGCGTAGCCGGTGCGGCCGCCGATGAACTGGCCACCGCAGGTGATCAGTCGTAGACCCGGCGGCCCGTCGTGGCCGTAGATCCGGTCGGCGGGCAACTGGTCCTTCGGGAAGTGCTCGACCGTGTCGACCCGGAACACCACCACCGACTTGTCCGCCCGGGCCACCTCGATCAGGTCGCCGGGGTGCAGCTTGCCCAGGTCGTAGAAGACCGACGGGCCGCTCTTGGTGTCGACGTGCCCGACGATCACCGCCGGGCCGGGCTCGCCGGGCGTGGGACCCCGGTCGTACCAGCCCGTCTCGTTGTGCCGCTCCAGCGGCGGTACGGCGATCGAACCGTCCCGGGCCTGCCCGACCGGCGCCACGGGTGCGGCGACCTTGATCGCCGGTACCGAGAGGCGCACCGGACGGCTGGCCGACAGCCCGACCGACTCGCTGCGGGGGGCCCGGTCAGCGCCCGTCCCGACCCAGTCGAGCGGGCCCACCGAGCGACCCAGCCCCGCCCCGGTCGCGAAGACCCCGGCCAGCACGAGCACCACGGCCACGGGCACCGACCACGGGCTGCGGCCCGCCGGGCGGCTGCGCCGGGGTGCGACGGCGGTCGGCGGCCGGGACGCCACCGGCGGGTGCTCGGCGGACGGGTGCCCGGCCGGCGGCGGTGAGGGGCGGAAGATTTCCATGGCGGCCTCAGTGGCGGGCGACGCCACGGACGGTACGCGGCCGGCGCAGGGCCACCACGGCGAGGATCAGCCCGGTGATGGTCAGCGCCGCGCCACCGGGCAGCAGCAGCTTGCCGGTGATCCCGCCGGCAGCGCCGCCGAAACCGGTGGCCGGCCCGCGACTGGGATGGACCGGGACCTTCTTGACCACCTGCAGCATGGTCGAGGCGGTCTCGCCGTCGCGGCACTCCAGCTTGACCCGGTAGTTGCCGGGACGGGTGCGGTCTCGGACCATCGGGGCGGCCGTGAGCACCCCACGCTGCGGCTGCACCCCGACGGCGCCGAAGGCGTCGGAGACCACGGTGGCGCCGATCGAGTTGTCGCGGCAGCTGGCGCGGATGCCGACCAGGTAGCCGGGCTGCACCGTGCTGGGGCTCACCTCGACGAAGACGTCCACCGGGGCGGGCTGCGGTGCACCGCCCGGCGGGCCTCCCGGCTGGGACCCGGGCGTCGGCGCGGCGAGCACGAGGGCGACGGGCGCGGACGGGCCCGGCGCGGCGAGCACGGAAGGGGTGGCCACCGGACCGGTGGGCACGAGAGCGGCGTGCGCGGGGGCGGCGGCCAGCAGGGGGCCGGCGAGCACGGTCACCACCGACAGGGTCACGCCGCCGCGGGTCACTGTCACGATGCCCCCTCTCGACGCCGTGCGGCCTAGCCGGGCGGCGGACCACCCGACCTGCCGTACCAGGTGGATCCTCTCATTCCCGGTCGCACATCACATCCGATCCGCCGACGACGTCGCGTACGCTCGGGTCGCTGTGACCACCATCGACCATGACCCCGCCGTCCCGCCCGCGAGCCGGACGATCCGCACCTTCCACCCCCGAAGGGGCCGAATGAGCGGCCGGCAGACCGACGCGCTGGACCGGCTCTGGTCCACGTACGGCCTGGACGTGCCCGACCGGCCCGTCCCCCCGGTCGACCTGGCCGACCTGTTCGGCCGCCGGGCTCCGGTGGTGCTGGAGATCGGCTTCGGCATGGGCGACAGCACCGCCGCGATGGCCGCCGCCGACCCGGATCGAGATTATCTGGCGGTCGAGGTGCACACGCCCGGAATCGCGAACCTGCTCGACCTGGTGGACCGCGGTGGCCTGGGCAACGTCCGGGTGGCCCTCGGCGACGCGTTGGACCTGGTCAGCGGCCTGCCGGAGGCTTCGCTCGACGCCGTGCACGTCTTCTTTCCGGACCCGTGGCCGAAGGCCCGCCACCACAAGCGGCGGATCATCCAGCCGGCGCACGTGGCGCTGCTGCGCTCCCGGCTGGCCCCGGGCGGCACGGTGCACTGCGCGACCGACTGGGCCGAGTACGCCGAGGCGATGCGGGAGACCCTGGACGCGGACCCGGGGCTGGTGGACGCGTACGGCGGGTTCGCACCACGTCCGGCGCACCGCCCGGTGACCAAGTTCGAACGGCGGGCGCTCACGGCCGGACGCCCGGTGGCCGACCTGATCTACCGCCGCCGGTAGGCCCTTCCGGCCGCGGTGGGCACCCCGGCCGCCCACCGGTTGGCGCGAAGGGTCATGATCCAGGCACCATGGACGGGATATGACGCTCACCGCCGCGCTGCCGACAAGCGCCGACCCCGACACCCTCTTCGACGCGTTCGCCGGCTGGGCGAAGGAGCGCGGCCTCGACCTCTATCCCCACCAGGAGGAGGCGGTCATCGAGATCGTCTCCGGCGCCAACCTGATCATGAACACGCCCACCGGCTCGGGCAAGAGCCTGGTGGCGGTCGCCGCGCACTTCGCGGCACTGGCCGACAGCCGGACGACCTTCTACACCGCGCCCATCAAGGCGTTGGTGTCGGAGAAGTTCTTCGCCCTCTGCGAGGTCTTCGGCGCCGAGAACGTCGGCATGTTGACCGGCGACGCCAGCGTCAACGCCGACGCCCCGATCATCTGCTGCACGGCGGAGATCCTGGCCAACCTGGCGCTGCGCGAGGGCGCCCGGGCCGACGTCGGCCAGGTGATCATGGACGAGTTCCACTTCTACGCCGAGCCCGACCGGGGCTGGGCCTGGCAGGTGCCGATCATCGAGCTGCCGCAGGCCCAGTTCATCCTGATGTCCGCCACCCTGGGAGACACCACCCGGTTCGTCGACGACCTGACCCGGCGCACCGGGCGGCCGACCGCCGTCGTCCGCTCGGCCGAGCGGCCGGTCCCGCTGATCTTCTCGTACGCGATGACGCCGCTGCACGAGACGCTCGAAGAGCTGCTGGAGACCAAGCAGGCCCCGGTGTACGTCGTGCATTTCACCCAGGCCGCCGCACTGGAACGCGCCCAGGCGCTGATGAGCGTCAACGTCTGCACCCGCGCCGAGAAGGACATGATCGCCGAGGCGATCGGCGGCTTCCGGTTCACCTCGGGCTTCGGCAAGACCCTGTCCCGGCTGGTCCGGCACGGTATCGGCGTCCACCACGCCGGCATGCTGCCCAAGTACCGCCGGCTGGTGGAGACTCTCGCACAGGCCGGCCTGCTCAAGGTCATCTGCGGCACCGACACCCTCGGCGTGGGCATCAACGTGCCGATCCGCACCGTGCTGTTCACCGGCCTGTCCAAGTACGACGGGGTCCGCACCCGTCTGCTGAAGAACCGGGAGTTCCACCAGATCGCCGGGCGGGCCGGCCGGGCCGGTTACGACACCATCGGCCGGGTCGTGGTGCAGGCTCCCGAACACGTCATCGACAACGAGAAGGCCCTCGCGAAGGCCGGCGACGACCCGAAGAAGCGGCGCAAGGTGGTCCGCAAGAAGCCGCCGGAGGGTTCGATCGGTTGGGGTCAGCCCACCTTCGACCGGCTGGTCGACGCCGAGCCGGAGCCGCTGACCTCCAGCTTCCAGGTCAGCCACTCGATGCTGCTCAACGTCATCGGTCGGCCCGGGGACGCGTTCACCGCGATGCGGCACCTGCTCACCGACAACCACGAGGAGCCGGCCGCGCAGCGCCGGCACATCCGCCGGGCGATCGCCATCTACCGGGCGCTGCGGGCCGGTGGGGTCGTCGAGGAGCTGCCCGAGCCGGACGAGACCGGCCGGCGGATCCGACTCACCGTCGACCTCCAGCTCGACTTCGCGCTCAACCAGCCGCTCTCCCCCCTCGCCCTGGCCACCATCGAGCTGCTCGACGCCGAGTCCCCGTCGTACGCCCTGGACGTCCTCTCGGTGATCGAGTCGATCCTCGACGATCCCCGGCAGATCCTGTCCGCGCAGCAGTTCAAGGCACGCGGCGAGGCGGTCGCCGCGATGAAGGCCGAGGGCATCGAGTACGAGGCCCGCCTCGAACTGCTCGACGAGGTGACCCACCCGAAGCCCCTGGCCGAGCTGCTGGAGGCCGCGTACGAGATGTACCGCCAGGGGCACCCCTGGGTCGCCGACCACCAGCTCTCCCCCAAGGCCGTCGTCCGCGACATGTACGAGCGGGCCATGACCTTCACCGAGTACGTGCAGTTCTACGGGCTGACCCGCTCGGAGGGCCTCGTCCTGCGCTACCTGGCCGACGCGTACAAGACGCTGCGGCAGACCGTGCCCGAGGACGCCAAGACCGAGGAGCTGATCGACCTCATCGAGTGGCTGGGCGAGCTGGTCCGCCAGGTCGACTCCAGCCTCATCGACGAGTGGGAGCGGCTGCGCAACCCGTCCGACGTGGCCGAGGTGGCCCAGGCGCACGCCAACCTGACCGACCGGCCACCGGCGGTGACCCGCAACGCCCGTGCGTTCCGGGTGCTGGTACGCAACGCGCTGTTCCGTCGGGTCGAGTTGGCCGCCCTGCGCCGCTGGGATCTGCTCGCCGAGTTGGACGCCGCGGACGGCTGGGACTACGACGCGTGGTCCGACGCGCTGAAGCCGTACTTCGAGGCGTACGACTCGATCGGCGTCGGACCGGACGCCCGCGGGCCGGCGCTGCTCATGATCGAGCAGGGTCGGGAGCGGTGGACCGTCCGGCAGATCTTCGACGACCCCGACGGGGACCACGACTGGGGCATCAGCGCCGAGGTCGACCTGGCCGCCTCGGACGAGGTGGGCGCGGCCGTCGTCCGGATCACCGACGTCGGCCAGCTCTGACGCGTTCTCACCGAAGGGGGTCGCCCGTCGCGGGTGGCCCCCTTTGTCGCGTCTTCCGCAGCCCCGGTTTCACTGGGCGATGTCAGACCCGTCGATTAGAATGTATGTACTAATCGAGTTCCTGACCTGCAAGATTACGACCCGGGAGGACGCCCGTGACCGCGCCCGCCTCCACGCCCCTCACCCCCTACGCCACGCTGCTCGGCTTCACCCGCTACGTCGACCGCAACGGCCCCACCAAGGCGACCTTCGTGGGCGGGCTGCGCAAGCAGCGCGCCAGCCGCTCCGGCTTCAACCCGCACGGCCAGTTCGTCAAGGCGCTCAAGGCCGACATCGCCTTCCACACCGGCGGCACCCACCTCGCCGGCGTGGTCGACGTGGTCAAGCCACGCTGGCGCCCGCTCTACCAGGCGCTGGTGCCCGGCGCCACGGCCTGGCTGCACTCGCTCGGCGACCCGGCCGCCCTCGACCTGGCCCAGACCCGCGACGCCCTGGCCATGCTGGGCGACCTACCGGTCAAGATCAACCCGCATTTCGGCGTACGGCACGCCGACGGCCGCGCCGAGGCGATCCGGTTGCACTTCGACGAGACCCCGCCGAGTGAGGAGTCGGTGCTCGCCACCCTGCACCTGATGGCCCGTCACATGGACGCGGTGCTGCCGCACGCCGAGCCGGTCCTGGTCGACGTCCGGCGCGGCCAGAGCCACCGCATGCCCACCGATGCCAAGCCCGAGCAGATCGAACGCTGGCTGGCCGGCGAAGCCGCCGCCTTCCGCGCCATCTGGTCCACCGCCGCCTGACGACCAACCCGTTCGCCCGCGGCCTGCCGCAAGGCCGCCCGCTGCGGTCCGTCCGACAAGATCACGCTCAATCCTGGATGTAGTGGCCTCCCGTCCCTGGGGAGGCCACTACATCCATGTTCGGACGAGACCACGGGCTGCCGGAGGTTCAGACGCCGACGCCGAGTTCGCGGTTGTCCACAGGGGCGCCGTGGGGCAGCGCGATCGGTCAGCCTGGATGCCATGCCGAAAGCTCCTCGCCGGCCGCCGCAGTTGCGCGGTCGGATCTTCCGCGGCTCGGTCGCCGTTTCACGAGGCCTGCTGACCCGCAACGACCTCCGCAGCTCCGCGTGGCGGCCGCTCTTCCGGGACGTCTACGCCGACACCCGGGTCAGAGTCACCCACCGGATCAGGTGCGCCGCCGTCGGACGTTGGCTGATCCCGCCCGGCGCGGCTATCGCCGGGCGTGCCGCAGCGGCCCTGTTCGGCTGCGCGACACCAGGCCAGAGCGAGCCGCTCGACGTGCTGGTGCCCCGGGAAACCCGGATCGGGCCCACCGCCGGCCTTCGGGTCCACCACGGTGAGATCGACCCCGGCGACACGGTGGACTGGGCGGGGGTCACGGTGACGAGCCCCGCGCGGACCTGCTGGGACCTCGCTCGGTGGCTCCAGGTGGTCGAGGCGGTGGTCGTCATCGACGCCCTGCTGTCCAGCCGGCTCACCGACGTGCCGACGTTGCGGGAATACGCGCTGAGCCGGGTGGGTCGGCGGGGCTGGCGGTCGCTGCTGCGCGCGATCGACCTGGCCGACGCGGGCGCGGAGTCACCACAGGAGTCCCGCACCCGCGTGCGGCTGGTGCTCGCCGGGCTGCCCCGCCCGCAGACGCAGTGGATCGTCACCGACCAGGGCCGGTTCGTGGCCCGGCTGGACCTGGCCTGGCCGCAGTTCAAGGTGGCGGTGGAGTATGACGGGCTCTGGCACGACGATCCGGAGCAGTTCCACCGGGACCGCCGGCGGCTCAACCGACTGCTCGGCGGCGAGTGGATCGTCCTGCACGCAACCGCCAAGCGGCTCCGGGAGGACTTCGACGGCTTCCTCGCCGAGGTCAGGGCCGCCCTGCGCGCACGGTCCCGCTCCCCCTGGACACGATGATCGTGCTCAAACACAGAAGTAGTGGCCTCCCCTGTCGGGGAAGGCCACTACTTCCTGGATCGTGCGTGATCTTGGGGCCATACGGGCTGGCGCGGGCGCCCGGAGGCGCGCCGGGTGGGTCAGGCGGCGGGGATGTACTTCTGGAGGTCGTCGAGGATCTTGTTGGCGGCGCCGACGCCGATGCCGGTCATCCAGACCTCGTCGGCGACGGGGTACGCCTTGCCGGCCTTGACCGCGCCGAGGCCCTTCCACAGCGTGCCGCCGGTCATCTTGGCCTGCTCGGCGGCGGCCTTGTCGCCGTACGCGGTCACGAAGATGACGTCGCCGTCGACCTCGTTGATCCGCTCGGGGCTGACCTGGTCGAAGCGCTTGTCCTCCTTGGCGGCGAGCATCTGCCGCTCGGGGCGACCCAGGCCGGTGTCGCCGATGACGATGCCGGAGAACGAGTCCGGGCCGTAGACGCGGATGGCGCCGGGCATGAACCGGACGATCGACACCTTGCGGGCGGCGGCGTCGCCGAGCGTCGCCCCGAAGTCCTTGGCCCGCTTCTCGTACGCGGCGAGCAGGTCCTTGGCCTGCTGCTCGTGGCCGAGCGCCTTGCCGTCGAGGAGGAAGTTCTCCTTCCACGTGATGCCGACCTTGTCGGTGAACACGGTGGGCGCGATGGCGGCCAGCTCGTCGTAGAACTTCTCCTGGCGGAACTTGCTGCCGAGGATGAGGTCCGGCTTCAGTGCGTTGATCGCCTCCAGGTCGGGCTCGGTGAGCACCCCGACCTCCTTGATGCCGGTGAGCTTCTCGGCACCGAAGTACGTCGGCCAGCTCCTGGCCTCACCGGCGGTGGCCGCGCCGACCGGCGTGACGCCCAGCGAGAGCGCCGTGTCGATCTTGTCGGTGTCGAGGACGACGACGCGCTTGGGTTCGGCGGGGACCTTGGTGGTGCCCATGGCGTGGGTGATCTCCCGGGTCTCCCCGGTGGTGGAGCCGGCGACCGGGTCGCTCTCACCGCAGGCGGTGAGTCCGACGCCGAGGGCGACGGCCGCGGTGAGGGCGGCGACGAGACGACGCATCAGAGTCCTTTCGAGGGGTACGAGCCGGCGAGCGGGGTGGCCGCATCGCCGCTGGCGGGTCGGGCGTCGGGCACGGAGGCACCCGACGGATCGGAGTCGTCCGCGGCGGCGGACGGGGTGGCGGAGCCGCGGAGGGCGGTGCCGCCGGTGTGGGCGGGCACCACCAGCGGTGCTCCGGTCACCGGGCAGGGCACGACCACGCAGGCCAGCCCGAAGACGTCGCGGACCAGGTCCGCGGTGAGGATCTCCCGGGGTGGCCCGGCGGCCACCACGGCACCGTCGCGCATCGCGACCAGGTGATCGGCGTAGCGGGCGGCCTGGTTCAGGTCGTGCAGCACGGCCACCACGGTGCGGCCCCGCTCGACGCGCAGCCGGTGCAGCAGGTCCAGCACCTCCACCTGGTGGGCGAGGTCGAGGAAGGTGGTCGGCTCGTCCAGCAGGAGAGCCTCGGTGTCCTGGGCCAGCGTCATGGCGATCCACACCCGCTGCCGCTGGCCGCCGGAGAGGCTGTCCACCGGCCGGTCGGCCAGGCCGGCCACGTCGGCCAGGGCCATCGCGTGGTCGACCGCCGCGCCGTCCTCGGCCGACCACTGCCGCCACCACCGCTGGTACGGCTGCCGTCCGCGCCCGACCAGGTCGGCCACGGTGACGCCCTCGGGCACCAGCGGGCTCTGCGGCAGTACGCCGAGCCGGCGGGCGACCTCGCGGGTCGGCAGGTCGCGGATGGCGCTGCCGTCGAGCAGCACGGTGCCGCGGCGGGGGGTGAGCAGCCGGGCCATGGTCCGCAGCAGGGTGGACTTGCCGCACGCGTTCGGCCCGACGATCACGGTGAACGCGTCGGCGGGCAGGTCCAGGTCGAGCCCGTCGAGCACGGTCCGCTCGTCGTAGCCGGCGACCAGGTCGCGGGTGGAGAGCATCACGACTCCTTCACAGGGCCGGGGCGGGTGCCGGTCACGAGGACCGCCGCCGTCCGCGCAGCAGCAGGAAGATCAGGTACGGCCCGCCGATCGCGGCGGTCAGCACGCCGGCCGGGAGTTGGGTGGGCGCGATCAGCCGCCGGCCGGCCAGGTCGGCGAGCACCAGCAGCAGCGCGCCGAGCAGCGCGGCGCAGACCAGCGGCGGTCGTTCGGCCCGGACCAGCCGCCGGGCCACCTGGGGGGCGACCAGCGCCACGAAGTCGACCGCACCGACCTGGGCGGTGACCATGGCGGCGACGAGTACGCCGGTGCCGGCGAGGCCGATCCGGCGGGCCACCGGGCGCAGCCCGACCCCGCGGGCGGTGTCGTCGTCCAGGGCGGTGCTGTTCAGAGCCCAGCCGGCCCAGGCCAGCACCGGCAACAGCACCAGGAGGGTGCCGGCGATCCAGGCGGCCTCGGTCCAGCCCTTGCCGGCCAGGGTGCCGATCAGCCAGATCTGCGCCCGCAGCCCGTCGATCGGGTCGGCGCTGAGCATGACCACCTCGGTCAGCGCCCGGAAGGCGAAGGCGACCGCCACTCCGGCGAGCACGAACCGCTGCGCGGCCAGCCCGTGCCGGGCGCCGAGGGCGAACAGGAGCACGGCGGCGAGCAGGCCGCCCACCAGCGCGGTGGGGGCCACGAGTACGGCGCCCATCCCGGTGGTCAACGCCACGGTCGCGGCGAGCCCGGCGCCCTGGGTGATGCCGATGACGTCGGGACTGGCCAGGGGGTTGCGCGCGACGCTCTGGATGAGCGTGCCGGCCACCCCGAACGCCGCTCCGGCCACCGCGGCCAGCACGATCCGGGGCAACCGCAGGTCGAAGACGACAAGGTCGTACGGGGTGCCGGCGCCGGAGAGCGCGCGCAGCACGTCGGCCGGGGCGACGTAGGGCGTGCCCAGGGAGAGGCTGAGCACCACGGCCAGCAGGAGCAGCACGGTCAGCGCGGCGGCCACCAGCACCGCGCGGCGGCGGACCTGGAGGCTGACCGGGCCGATCCGCAGCAGCGACCGCCCGGGCAGCCGGGCACCGGCGGTACGGGTCGACACGTCGGCGTGGATGGTCGAGGGGTCGATGGTCCTCACGCGGTCACCACCCGGGCGCGGCGGACCAGGACGGCCAGCAGCGGTGCGCCGATCAGGGCGGTGATGATCCCGGCCGGTATCTCGCCGGGCGGGGCGACGAGCCGGCCGACGACGTCGGCGCCGAGCAGCAGCGCCGGCCCGAGCAGGGCGGAGACGGTGAGGGTCCACCGGTGGTCGACGCCGACCAGGGCGCGGGCCAGGTGCGGCACGGCCAGCCCGACGAAGGCGACCGGCCCGGCGGCCGCCACCGCGGCACCGGTGAGCAGCACGGCGGCGAGGCCGCCACCGAGGCGGACCAGGCCGACCCGGTTGCCGAGGCCGCGGGCCACGTCGTCGCCGAGGGCCAGCGCGTCCAGGCCTCGGGCCACCAGGGCGGCGAGCACCAGCCCGGCGAGGACGAAGGGCAGCACCTGCGCGGCGACCGACAGGTCCCGGCCGGCCAGCCCGCCGACCACCCAGAACCGGTACTCCTCGAAGGTGCGGGCGTCGATGCTGAGCAGCGCGTACACCCCGGAGGCGAGGCTGGCGTCGAGCGCCGCGCCGACCAGCGCGAGGGTGACCGGGCTGGCGCCCTCCCGGGTCCGGGCGGCGATGGCGAAGACCAGCAGCCCGGCGAGCAGCGCTCCGGCGATGCCGAACCAGACGTACCCGGCGAGCGTGCCGACGCCGAAGACGGAGATGGCCAGCACCACGCCGAACGACGCGCCGGCGCTGATGCCGAGGATGCGCGGTTCGGCCAGGGGGTTGCGGGTGAGCGCCTGGAACAGCACACCGGCCACGGCGAGCGCGAGGCCGACAGCGAGGCCGAGCGCGGTGCGCGGCATGCGCAACTCGCGGACGATGGTGGTGGCGTCGCCGCCGTCCGGAGCGACGAGGGCGTGCCAGACCTGGTCGATGCCGAATTGCCGGCTGCCCAGCGCGAAGCTGGCCAGCACGGTGAGCAGCAGCACGAGCGCGGATGCGACGGTGACTGCCACCCGGCGGCCGGTGCGGGTGCCGGTCCGGTTGCGGGCCGGGGTCGGCCGGGCGACGAGGGTGGTCACGAGTCTCCTGCACGTTCGCGCTTAGGTTCGCCTTACCTTAGCCGACGTGCTGAGGGTCGCCTAACTGGCGCTCATCGATCCGGGGGCGGCTGACCAGGGCGGACGCCCGCGCCGAGGGGCACGCGCGCCTAGGGTGGGGACATGCGATTCGACCAGCACACGGTCGTACTCCTGGTCCGGCCGGCGGACGCCCCCGAGCTGCCGCAGGACGCGGTCGACCGGTTGCAGGACGCCCACCTGGCCCACCAGGCGGGTCTGGTGGAGCAGGGCCACGTGCTCGCGGGCGGCCCGTTCCTGAACCCCGACGACGAGCGGCTGCGCGGCTTCGTCGTGCTCTCGGTGGACCCGGAGACGGCCCGCGAGCTGTACCACAACGATCCGGCGGTGCGGGCCGGCCGGCTGGCCGTGCAGGTGATGAGCTGGATGCTCCCGGAGGGCATCCTGCGGTTCGAGGGCGTGCCGGTGCCCCGGTCGATGCTGGAGGCGGCGGCCGGCGACTGAGCGGCCCCGGCGGGTCAGCCGGCGCGGTCAGCCGTCCGCGCCACCGGCACCACACCCGCAACCAGGGATGCGCCCGGGTCGTCCCGCTGGTCGGCTCGGGCGTCCGTCTCCGGCGGCAGCTCGCCGATCTCGGCGATGCGCAGGGCGTCCACCGGACCGACGATCACGCGCAGGGCCGGGAGATAGTCGCGCAGCACCTGCCGGCACCGCCCGCAGGGCGGAACGACCTCGCGCCCCCGGTCCCCCACGACGACGATGGTCTCCAGCTCGGTCACGCCCTGGGTGGCGGCGGTGCCGACCGTGACGATCTCCGCGCACACGTCGCCGGTGACGTGGCGGACGTCGACGCCGGTGAAGACCCGCCCGTCGGCCGTCCGGGCGGCCGCCGCCGCGCCGTGGTTCGCGCTGCGGCAGCGCAGCTTGGCCACGGCCGTGGCGGCCTGCACCAGCGCCCGGTCGGTGTCCCGCAGCTCCATCCGGCCCCCCAGCGCTCGACGTCGGCCGCCAACTCTAGACCGCTGTGCAGCCGTCGAAGGACCGCCCGCGCGGTAACCCGGCGGCGGTGCGCCGCCGGGCTGCCTATCCTTGGGCACGACATGCAGAATCCAGCCGCCTCCGCCGCGACCGACCCGGTTCGCGAGCTGCACCGCCGCCTCTCCCCTCTGATGTTCCGCGACCAGCGCCGGCTCCAGCGGCGACTGGACGGTGCCCGCAAGCTGCGCGATCCGCAGCGCCGGGAGGCGGCGCTGGCCGAGATCACCGCCGACCTGACCCGGGCCGAGCAGCGCATCGCCGCCCGGCGGGCAGCCGTACCCGTCATCACGTACCCGGTGGGGTTGCCGGTCAGTGAGCGCAAGGACGACATCGCCGCCGCCATCCGTGATCACCAGGTGGTGATCGTCGCCGGCGAGACCGGCTCCGGAAAGACCACCCAGATCCCCAAGATCTGTCTCGAGCTGGGCCGCGGGGTGCACGGGCTGATCGGGCACACCCAGCCCCGGCGGCTGGCCGCCCGGACGGTGGCCGACCGGATCGCCGAGGAGCTGGGCACCGAACTGGGTGACGTGGTCGGCTACAAGGTCCGCTTCACCGACCAGGTCAGCGAGCGCAGCCTCGTCAAGCTGATGACCGACGGCATCCTGCTGGCCGAGTTGCAGACCGACCGGATGCTGCGCCAGTACGACACGTTGATCATCGACGAGGCGCACGAGCGCAGCCTCAACATCGACTTCATCCTCGGGTACCTGCGGGAGCTGCTGCCCCGCCGACCCGACCTCAAGGTGATCATCACGTCGGCGACCATCGAGACCGACCGCTTCGCGCGGCACTTCGCCGGGCCGCCCACCGCCGACGAGCCGCAGGGCGTACCGGCGCCGGTGGTGGAGGTGTCGGGGCGGACCTATCCGGTGGAGGTGCGCTACCGGCCGTTGGTCGAGCTCGCCGAGGGCGAGGAGGACGGCGACGGCGACGAGGAGAACGTCCGCGACCAGATCCAGGCGATCGGCGACGCCGTCGAGGAGCTGGCCGCCGAGGGCCCCGGCGACATCCTCGTCTTCCTCAGCGGGGAACGGGAGATCCGGGACACCGCCGACGCGCTGGGCAAGCTGGTGCAGAAGAAGCGGTCGCTGCTCGGCACCGAGATCCTGCCGCTGTACGCCCGGCTGTCCTCCGCCGAGCAGCACCGGGTCTTCGCCGCGCACTCCTCGCGGCGGGTGGTGCTCGCCACCAACGTCGCCGAGACCTCACTGACCGTGCCCGGCATCAAGTACGTGGTGGACCCGGGCACCGCCCGGATCTCCCGCT
Source organism: Micromonospora yongxingensis (assembly GCF_052601155.1). Classification (NCBI taxonomy): domain Bacteria; kingdom Bacillati; phylum Actinomycetota; class Actinomycetes; order Micromonosporales; family Micromonosporaceae; genus Micromonospora; species Micromonospora yongxingensis. Next base: position 24,801 of record NZ_JBQXEO010000028.1, on the reverse strand, counting down.
ACTCCAGCCGCCTCAAGGTGCAGCGGCTGCCGATCGAGCCCGTCAGCCAGGCGTCGGCCAACCAGCGCAAGGGGCGCTGCGGCCGCACCTCGGACGGCATCTGCATCCGCCTCTACGACGAGCAGGACTTCCTGTCCCGGCCGGAGTTCACCGACCCGGAGATCCTGCGCACCAACCTGGCGTCGGTCATCCTCCAGATGACCGCCATCGGGCTCGGCGACCTCGCCGCGTTCCCCTTCATCGACCCGCCGGACAAGCGCAACATCACCGACGGCGTCAACCTGCTGCACGAGCTGGGCGCCTTGGACCCGACCGAGGCCGACCCGGCGAAGCGGCTCACCGCGCTCGGCCGGCGGCTGGCCCAGTTGCCGGTCGACCCGCGACTGGCCCGGATGGTGGTCGAGGGCGAACGCAACGGTTGCGCCACCGAGGTGCTGGTGGTCGCCGCCGCGCTCTCCATCCAGGACCCGCGCGAGCGGCCGGCGGAGAAGCAGGCCCAGGCCGACCAGGCGCACGCCCGGTTCGCCGACAAGGAGTCGGACTTCGTCGCCTACCTCAACCTGTGGCGTTACCTGCGCGAACAGCAGCGGGAACTCTCCTCCAGCGCGTTCCGCCGGATGTGCAAGGCGGAGTACCTGAACTACCTGCGGATCCGCGAGTGGCAGGACATCGTCAGCCAACTGCGGCAGGTGCTGCGTACCCCGCAGGAGGGCGACCGGCGGGGCGGGCGGCCGGCGCGCGACACCTCGGACGACGCGGACGCCGGCCGGGGCCGCCGGGGTGGCGCGGACCTGCCGGAGGAGATCGACACCCCGAAGGTGCACCAGTCGCTGCTGCCCGGCCTGCTGTCGCACATCGGCCTGAAGGACGCGCAGAAGCACGAGTACCTGGGTGCCCGGGGCGCGAAGTTCGCGCTCTTCCCCGGCTCGGCGCTGTTCAAGAAGCCGCCGCGCTGGGTGATGGCCGCCGAGCTGGTGGAGACCTCCCGGCTGTGGGGCCGGATCGCCGGCCGGGTCGAGCCGGAGTGGGTCGAACCGCTCGCGCAGCACCTGGTCAAGCGCAGCTACAGCGAGCCGCACTGGGAGAAGAAGCAGGCCGCGGTGATGGCCTACGAGAAGGTCACCCTGTACGGCGTCCCGCTGGTCACCTCCCGCAAGGTCAACTTCGGGCGTATCGACCCGGCGTTGAGCCGGGAGCTGTTCATCCGGCACGCCCTCGTGGAGGGCGACTGGCAGACCCACCACCAGTTCTGGGCCGACAACAAGCGGCTGCTGGCCGAGATCGAGGAGCTGGAGAGCCGGGCCCGGCGCCGGGACATCCTGGTCGACGACGAGACCATCTTCGGCTTCTACGACCAGCGGATCCCGGCCGACGTGGTCTCCGGCCGGCACTTCGACTCCTGGTGGAAGAAGACCCGCCGGGACCAGCCCGACCTGCTGACCTTCACCCGCGACCTGCTGGTCAACGACGGACGGGCGGGGGTGGACGAGGCCGACTACCCGGACGAGTGGCGGGCCGACGGGGTGACCCTGCCGCTGACCTACCGGTTCGAGCCCGGCACGCCGACCGACGGCGTCACCGTGGACATCCCGCTGCCACTGCTCAACCAGGTGCCGGCGGAGAGCTTCGACTGGCAGGTGCCGGGGCTGCGCGAGGAGACGGTGATCGCGCTGATCCGCTCGCTGCCCAAGGCGATCCGGCGCAACTTCGTCCCGGTGCCGGACTACGCCCGGGCCGCCCTCGCGGCGATCACGCCGGGCGAGGAACCGCTGCTGGACGCGCTCACCCGGCAGCTGCGCCGGATGACCGGGGTCACCGTGCCCCGCGACGCCTGGGAACCGGGGAAACTCCCGGCGCACCTGCGGGTCACCTTCCGGGTGCTGGGCGACGACGAGAAGCCCGTCGCCGAGGGCAAGGATCTGACGGCCCTGCAACGCCAACTCCGCCAGGAGGTACGCCAGGTGGTGGCGGCCGCCGCACCGGAGGTCGCCCGGACGGGCCTCCGTGAGTGGAGCATCGGCGATCTTCCTCGCACCATCGAGCAGGTCCGCGCCGGCTACGCGGTGACCGCGTACCCGGCGCTAGTCGACGAGGGCACCACGGTCGGCGTGAGGGTCTTCGACACCCCGGCCGAGGCGGAGGCGGCGCACTGGGCCGGCACCCGACGGCTGCTGCGGCTCACCGTGCCGTCCCCCGCGCGGTTCCTGCAGGGCCGGTTGAGCAACGAGGCGAAGCTGGCGCTGAGCCGCAACCCGCACGGCGGCGTACAGCAGCTGATAGAGGACGCGGCCGGGGCGGCCATCGACCGGCTGATCGGCGAGGCCGGCGGGCCGGCCTGGGACGCCGAGGGGTTCGCGGCGCTGCGCGAGAAGGTTCGCGCCGACCTGGTCGACACCGTGGTCGAGGTGATGGACCGGGTGCGCAAGGTGCTCGCCGCCGCGTACGCCGTCGAGCAGCGGCTCGGCGCCACCCGGAACCTCGCCGTGGTGGCCGCGCTGGCCGACATCCGTAACCAGCTCGCCGGACTGGTGCACGCCGGCTTCATCACCGAGGCCGGGTACGCGCGGCTGCCCGACCTGCTGCGCTACCTCACCGCCATCGAGCGCCGGCTGGACCGGCTCGGGGGCAACCCGCAGCGGGACCGCCAGCAGCAGGACCGGATCGCGGCGGTGCAGAAGGAGTACGCCGACCTGCTCGCCGCGCTGCCGCCGGCCCGGCGGCAGGAGACGGCCGTCCGGCAGATCCGCTGGATGATCGAGGAGTTGAGGGTGAACGTCTTCGCCCAGGCGCTGGGCACCCCGTACCCGGTCTCGGAGCAGCGGATCTACCGGGCGATGGACGACGCCGAGGGCCGCTGACGGCGCTCAGAGCGGGTCCACGCCCGGCGGGAGGTCGTCGCGGTCGATCGCCGTCTGGATGTAGTCGAGCAGGATCCGGCGAAGCTCCCGGCCGGCGTGGGTCGGCACGACGTCGCGCCGGCGGGCGACCGCGATGGTCCGCCGCACCCCCGGTGGCGCCAGCGGGGTGATCCGTACGCCGGGTCGGCGGGCCAGGACGATGCCGGGCACCAGCGCGACGCCGAGCCCCGCCTCGACGAAGCTGAGCACCGCGTCCATCTCGCCGCCGTCCACCGCGAAGGTCGGTTCGAAGCCGGCCTCCCGGCACGCCTGGATGGTGGCGTCGCGCAGGTCGTAGCCCTCGCGGAACATCACCATCGGCTGGTCGCGCAGGTCGGTGATGCGCAGTTCGCCGGTTGCCGAGGCGGTCGGCACCTCCGCCACCGAGGCCACCACGAGGCTCTCCCGCAGGATCGGGTCGACGCGCAGCCCGGGGTCGGCGCCCTGGGCCGGCATGATGATCAGGGCCAGGTCGAGGTCGCCGCGCAGCAGGTCGCGCACCAGGTCCTGGGATCCGCCCTCCTCGACCTTGAGGTCGACGGTGGGGTGGGCGTCGCGGAACCGGCGCAGCACGGGTGGGGCGAGCGAGGTGGCCAGGCTCGGGGTGGCGCCGAGCCGGACCCGACCGCGGCGCAGCCCGACCAGTTCCTGGACCTCCCGGGTCGCGGTGTCCACGTCGGCGAGGATCCGGGTGGCCAGCGGCAGCAGCACCTCCCCGGCCGCGGTGAGGGCGATGTTGCCCCGTACCCGTTCGAACAGGGGCGCCCCGAGGTCGGTCTCCAGAGCGTGAATTTGCTTACTGAGTGAGGGCTGGGTTATCCCCACGATGTCGGCAGCTTGGGTGAAATGTCGTACTTCGGCCACCGCGACGAAGTACCGGAGCTGATGGAGCTGCATCTACATAGCTTATGGCTATCAAGACTACGACTTCGATGCATTGGACGACTGAATCAAGTGCTCCTAGCGTCGGTCGTGTGGTAATCACGAAAACTCGGTCGCCCATCCGCTCGAACGTCGGCCTCAAGGCCGTCATGGCGGTGACGGGCATCCTGCTGGCCCTGTTCCTGATCGCGCACATGCTCGGAAACCTGAAGGTGTTCACGGGCGCGACGTCGTTCGACCACTACGCGCACTGGCTGCGCGACATCGGCAAGCCGCTGCTGCCCGGCGTCTGGTTCCTGTGGATCCTGCGCACCGTGCTGGTGGTGGCCGTCGTCGCGCACATCGTGGCCGCGACCGTCCTGGCCAGGCGCGCCCGCGCGGCCCGCCCGGTGAAGTACGCCCACCGCAAGAAGATCAACGGCAGCTACGCGGCCCGCACGATGCGCTGGGGCGGGGTGATCATCCTGCTGTTCGTGATCTACCACATCCTGGACCTGACCACCGGCACGCTGAACCCGGTCGGTGACGCCAGCAAGCCGTACGGCAACGTCGTCGCCGACTTCGCGCCGGAGCGCTGGTACGTCACGCTCTTCTACACCCTCGCCATCGTCACGGTGGGCTTCCACCTGCGGCACGGCGCCTTCAGCGCGTTCCGCAGCCTCGGTCAGCAGACCCCGCGCGGTGAGCGCCGGGCGCGCGCCGCCGCGCTGGTCTTCGCCGTGGCGCTCTGCGCCGGATACCTGGTGGTCCCGTTCGCCGTACTCACCGGATTGGTGTCCTGACATGGAACTCTTCACCGAGGGCGACCCGATCGCCGACACCAGGGCTCCCGACGGCCCCATCGAGAAGCGCTGGGACACGCGGCGCTTCGAAGCCAAGCTGGTCAACCCCGCCAACCGGCGGAAGATGACCGTGATCGTGGTCGGCACCGGCCTCGCCGGCGGCTCGGCCGCGGCGACCCTGGCCGAGCAGGGCTACCACGTCAAGTCCTACTGCTACCAGGACAGCCCGCGCCGGGCGCACTCGATCGCGGCGCAGGGCGGCATCAACGCCGCGAAGAACTACCGCAACGACGGCGACTCGGTACACCGGCTCTTCTACGACACCGTCAAGGGCGGTGACTTCCGCTCGCGGGAGTCGAACGTGCACCGGCTGGCCGAGGTCTCGGTCAACATCATCGACCAGTGCGTCGCCCAGGGCGTGCCCTTCGCCCGCGAGTACGGCGGCCTGCTGGACACCCGCTCCTTCGGCGGCGCCCAGGTGCAGCGCACCTTCTACGCCCGGGGCCAGACGGGCCAGCAGCTGCTGCTCGGCGCGTACCAGGCCCTGGAGCGGCAGATCGGCCTCGGCAACGTCGAGATGAACGCCCGGCACGAGATGCTGGAGCTGGTCGTCGTCGACGGCAAGGCCCGCGGCATCGTCGTCCGGGACCTGGTCACCGGCGAGATCAGCACCGAGATGGCCGACGCCGTGGTGCTCGCCTCCGGCGGCTACGGCAACGTCTTCTACCTCTCCACCAACGCCAAGGGCTGCAACGTCACCGCCACCTGGCGGGCGCACCGCAAGGGCGCGTACTTCGCCAACCCCTGCTACACGCAGATCCACCCGACCTGCATCCCGGTCTCCGGCGACCACCAGTCGAAGCTGACCCTGATGAGCGAGTCGCTGCGCAACGACGGCCGGGTGTGGGTGCCGAAGACCAAGGGCGACGACCGCAACCCCCGGGACATTCCCGAGGACGAGCGGGACTACTACCTGGAGCGCATCTACCCCTCCTTCGGCAACCTGGTCCCCCGGGACATCGCCTCCCGCGCCGCGAAGAACGTCTGCGACGAGGGCCGGGGCGTCGGCCCGACCAAGCTCGGCGTCTACCTCGACTTCGCCGACGCGATCGACCGGCTGGGCCGCAAGGCCATCGAGGCCAAGTACGGCAACCTCTTCGAGATGTACGAGCGGATCACCGGCGAGGACCCGTACGAGGTGCCGATGCGGATCTACCCCGCCGTGCACTACACGATGGGCGGCCTGTGGGTCGACTACGACCTCCAGTCGACCATCCCCGGCCTGTTCGTGATCGGCGAGGCGAACTTCTCCGACCACGGCGCGAACCGGCTCGGCGCCTCGGCGCTGATGCAGGGCCTGGCCGACGGCTACTTCGTGCTGCCCACCACCATCGCCAACTACCTGGCCTCGGGTCCGCTGGACAAGGTCGACGCCACCCACCCGGCGGCGATCGAGGCCCGCGCCGACGTCGAGGACCGGATCCGGCGGCTGCTGGCGGTCAACGGCGACCGGACCGTGGACTCGTTCCACCGGGAGCTGGGCCAGATCATGTGGGAGCACTGCGGCATGGAGCGCAGCGACGCCGGGCTGCGCAAGGCGATCGACGAGATCCGTGCCCTGCGTGACCAGTTCTGGCAGCGGGTCAAGGTTGCCGGCGAGGGCGAGGGGCTCAACCAGTCGCTGGAGAAGGCCGGCCGGGTGGCCGACTTCTTCGAGCTGGCGGAGCTGATGTGCATCGACGCCCTGCACCGCGAGGAGTCGTGCGGCGGGCACTTCCGGGCCGAGCACCAGACGCCCGACGGTGAGGCGCAGCGCGACGACGACCGGTTCGCGTACGTGGCGGCCTGGGAGTTCACCGCCACCGGTGAGCCGTCGGTGCTGCACAAGGAAGACCTGAAGTTCGAATACGTCCACCCCACGCAGCGGAGCTACAAGTGAACCTGACCCTGCGCATCTGGCGCCAGAAGGGCCCTGAGGACAAGGGTCGGATGGTGACCTACCCGGTCGACGACGTGTCTCCGGACATGTCGTTCCTGGAGATGCTCGACGTGCTCAACGAGCGGCTGATCCTCGCCGGCGAGGACCCGGTGGCGTTCGACCACGACTGCCGCGAGGGCATCTGCGGCATGTGCGGTCTGATGATCAACGGTGACGCGCACGGGCCGCAACGCGGCACCACCGCGTGCCAGCTGCACATGCGGCAGTTCACCGACGGCGAGACGATCGACATCGAGCCGTGGCGGGCCAGCGCCTTCCCGGTCATCAAGGACCTGGTGGTCAACCGGGGCGCCTTCGACAAGATCATTGCCGCCGGTGGCTACATCACCGCGCCGACCGGCAGCGCGCCCGAGGCGCACTCCACCCCGGTGGCCAAGGCCAACGCGGACGCCGCCTTCGAGTCGGCGGCCTGCATCGGCTGCGGCGCGTGCGTGGCGGCCTGCCCGAACGGCTCCGGCATGCTCTTCACCGCCGCCAAGCTCACCCAGCTCTCGCTGCTGCCGCAGGGCCAGCCGGAGCGGTACACCCGGGTGATCGGCATGGTCGACGCGCACGACGAGGCCGGCTTCGGCGGCTGCACCAACGCCGGCGAGTGCACCCCGGCCTGCCCGAAGGGCATCCCGCTGAACACCATCGGCCGGCTCAACCGCGACTACCTCCGGGCGACCGCCACCCGCGGCGACACCCCCGGCTCCTGAGCCGGGCGGCGGGTCCGCCCGCCACGGCCCGCGCCGACCGCCGTACCTCCTGCCGGGGGTGCGGCGGTCGGCGTCTGGTCTCACACATGCCGAGCCGCACGAGCACCTCCGACTCCGGCCGCCACGTCGGGGAGGACACTCGCCGCCGGTTCAACTCCCCTTCCCCGGGTAGCAGTCAGGCAGGGAGAGAGGGAGGAAGTCAGACATGAAGGCGTTGACCTGGCAGGGCAAGCGGGACGTACGGGTCGAGGAGGTGCCGGATCCTCGCATCGAGGAGCCGACCGACGCGATCGTGAAGATCACGTCTACCGCGATCTGCGGCTCCGACCTGCACCTGTACGAGGTGCTGGGGCCGTACCTGAAGCCTGGCGACGTCCTCGGTCACGAGCCGATGGGCATCGTCCAGGAGGTCGGGTCGGGGGTGACCCGGCTCAAGCCCGGCGACCGGGTGGTGGTGCCGTTCAACATCTCCTGCGGCAGCTGCTGGATGTGCCAGCGCCAGCTCTACGCCCAGTGCGAGACCACCCAGGTCAGCAGCGAGGGCAAGGGCGCGGCCCTGTTCGGCTACACCTCCCTCTACGGCTCGGTCCCCGGCGGGCAGGCCGAGTACCTGCGTGTCCCGCAGGCCCAGTTCGGCCCGATCACCATCCCGCAGACCGGCGCCGACGAGCGCTACCTCTACCTCTCCGACATCCTCCCGACCGCCTGGCAGGCGGTGAAGTACGCCGACACCCCGCCCGGCGGCACCCTGGCCGTGTTCGGGTTGGGCCCGGTGGGCCAGTTCTGCGCCCGGATCGGCCGGCACCTCGGCGCCGGCCGGGTGATCGGTCTGGACCTGGTGCCCGAGCGGCTGGAGATGGCCCGCCGGCACGGCATCGAGGTGCTCGACGTCCGCGAGCTGGACGACGTACCGGGCGCCCTCATCGACCTGGTCGACGGGCGCGGTCCGGACGCGGTGATCGACGCCGTCGGCATGGAGGCGCACGGCTCGCCGGTCGGCAAACTGGCGCACGCCGCCGTCGGACTGCTGCCGGACAAGCTGGCCCAGACGATGACCGACCGGGTCGGCATGGACCGGCTCTCCGTCCTGCACGCCGCGATCAAGGCGGTCCGCCGTGGCGGGACCGTCTCGCTGTCCGGCGTCTACGGCGGTGAGGCGGACCCGATGCCGCTGATGGAGATGTTCGACCGGGGCATCCAACTGCGGATGGGGCAGTGCCACGTGCGCCGGTGGACCGACGACATCCTGCCGCTGCTGTCCGGCGACAACGACCCGCTGGGCGTGGAGGACCTACGGACCCACCGGGTGCCGCTGGCTCGGGCGCCGCAGGCGTACGAGATGTTCCAGAAGAAGGAGGACGGCTGCATCAAGGTCGTGCTCGAACCGTGAGCCGGGTGGTGGTGATCGTCGGCGCGACCAGCGGGATCGGTCGGGCGACGGCCCGGGCGTTCGCCGAGCGCGGCGACCGCCTCGTCCTCGCCGCCCGCGCCGCGGAAACCCTGGCCGAGGTACGCGCGGAGTGCCGTGACGTCGACGTGCTGACCGTGCCGACCGACGTCACCGACCCGGGGGCGCTGGACGCACTCGCGGACGCGGCCGTCGACCGGTTCGGCCGCATCGACGTCTGGGTGCACACCGCCGCGGTGATGGCCTACGGTCGTTTCGACGAGTTGCCCGAGCGGGTCTTCGACCAGGTGGTGCGGACCGATCTGCTGGCTGCCGCCGGCGCGGCACGGGTGGCGTTGCGACACTTCCGGGCCACCGGTGCCGGCACCCTGATCCTCACCAACTCGGTGCTCGGGTACATCACCGCGCCGTACATGAGCGCCTACGTGGCCAGCAAGTGGGGTTTGCGGGGGTTGGCCCGGGCGGTGCAGCAGGAGCTGCGCGACAGCCCGGGAATCCGGCTGTGCCTGGTCAACCCCGGCAGCGTCGACACTCCGGTGTACCAGCAGGCGGCCAACTACCTGGGCCGGATCGGCCGGCCCCCACCGCCGATCAGTGGGCCGCAGCGGGTGGCCCGGGCCATCGTGGACTGCGTGGACCGGCCGCGCCGCGAGATCTCCGTGGGTCGACTGAACGCGGTGATGCGCGTCGGCTTCACCGTGGTGCCGGGCCTCTACGACGTCCTCGTCGGGCCGCTGATGCGGCTGGCCGGCCTGAGCGGCCAGTCGGTCGCCGCGCACGACGGCACGGTCTTCGCCCCGAACCCCGCCGGCGAGGCGGTGCGCGGGGGATACCTCCCCGACCTGCGGCAACTCGCCCGCAGCCTGCCCGGGCCCGCCGGCGCCGTGCTGCGCCGGCGGCTCGGGTGAGCGGGCGGGGGGCATCTTGCATCGATCAACTCGCCTAGGGTGGTGGTCCGGCAAGCGCTCCGGCGCACCACGATGGGGGAGACGATTGACCATCCGACTGAACCGCAGGACGGCACTCGGGCTGGGCACGGTGGCCACGGCCGGCACGGTGCTCGGCGCCGCCGGCCCGGCGAGCGCCGCCGAACGCCCGGGCTCCCGACCGGCCCCTGGCACCTACCCCAGCACCCCGGCCCAGCCTGCCGACCAGGTCGCCGCCACCTACACCCGATACAGCACCGAGGCCGGCGGCAACTGGCAGGCGTACATCAGCGTGGCTGACCCGGCCGGCCCGCCGGTGGTGGCGGTGACGGACGAGGCGGACCGGCGGATCGAGGCGTACAGCGTCAACAAGATCGCGGTCGCCACGGCCGTGCTGGACAAGATCGACCGCGGGCTGCTCACCCTGGACCAGCGGGTCGAGGTGACGGCGGCGATCGTGGTGCCGGGCGGCGACGGCATCTTCAGCCTCGACGGCGCGTACCCGAGCAGCGTCACCCTCGGGCACGTGCTTGCCACGCTGCTGACCGTCTCCGACGACACGGCGGTACGGCTGTGCGGGTCGGTCTGCCCGGCCGCCGAGCTGAACGCCATCCTGGTAGCCAAGGGCTTCCCGAACACCCAGGTCGAGCCGGTCGCCAACCCGAACCGGTTCTTCCTCGGCACCAGCACGCCCCGGGAGACGCACGACCTGCTGCGCGCCCTGGTCGCCGGCACCCTGCTCTCCCCCACCTCGACGGCGTTCCTCCTCGGGCTGCTGCGCGCCCCGGTGGCGTTCACCGACGGCATCCGGCGCACCATGTCCTCCGAGGAGCGGGCCCGGATCGCCACGAAGGCCGGCTGGTTCGCCGACGCCCGGCACGAGGCAGGGATCATCTTCGACCGGTCCGGCGCCGCGGTGCTCACCTACGCGCTCTTCGCCGACGGGCAGGCCGACGCCGACGACTTCGGCGCCACCCACCCGGCGGTGCAGGCCCGGGCCGCCATGGGCCCCCGGTTCCTGAAGGCCGTGGACCGGCTCACCGGCGCTGGAACGGCGTACCGGGTGGCGCCACGGCAACCCAGCAACGGCGGCTGAGCCCGATCCCGGATCGGTCGTCGAGGCGGCGACCGATCCGGTGGGGCGACCGCCGGGGCGCGAGCCGTCGCGGGTGACTACCGTGTAGTGCGGGACACGGCGGAGGGACGGCGATGGCACCAGCGGAACGCACGGACGTCGAACGGTCGCTCGGGCGACGGATGCGCGGCGCGGCGGGGCTCGCCGCGCTCGCCGGCCTGGCCTGGGTGGCCCGGGACGTGCCGGCGGCACTCGGCGGCCGGCTCACCGGAGCCCGCGCCGAACGGGCCGCCCGCTCGCCCCAGTTCCGCGACGGCACCTTCCACAACCAGGCCGGCACCCGCACCATGGTCGCCGACCCGGGCCGCAACCTGCTGTGGGAGCTGATCTTCGGTAAGCAGAAGCGGCGTCCCAGCACCGCGGTGCCGCTGCTGCGCCCCAGCGCACCGCAGGCCGACGCCACCGACGAGCTCACCATCGTCTGGTACGGCCACGCCTCGGCGCTGATCGAGATCGAGGGTCGGCGGGTGCTGCTCGACCCGGTCTGGAGCGAGCGCTGCTCGCCGTCCGGCCTGGTCGGTCCCCGCCGGCTGCACGAGCCACCGGTGCGCCTGGACGAGCTGCCGCCGTTGGACGCCATCCTGATCTCCCACGACCACTACGACCACCTGGACATGGCGACGGTCCGGGCGCTGCTGGTCGGGCAGTCCGCACCGTTCCTGGTGCCGCTCGGGGTGGGCGCGCACCTGGACCGGTGGGGCGTACCCGCCGACCGGATCATCGAGCTGGACTGGGCCGAGTCACACCGGGTCGCCGGGCTGGAGATCACCGCCACCGCCGCACAGCACTTCTCCGGCCGGGGGCTGCGCCGCGACGGCACGCTCTGGAGTTCCTGGGTGGTCGCCGGTGCCCGACGCAAGGTCTTCTACACCGGCGACTCCGGCTACTTCGACGGTTACGCCGCCATTGGAGCCGAGCACGGGCCGTTCGACGTCACGCTGATGCAGATCGGCGCGTACGACCGGGCGTGGCCGAGCATCCACATGTTCCCCGAGGAGGCGGTCAACGCCCACCTCGACCTGCGTGGCGGGCTGTTCATCCCGGTGCACTGGGCCACGTTCAACCTGGCCCTGCACGACTGGGCCGAGCCGGTGAACCGCCTGTGGGCCGAGGCGAAGGCCCGCGACGTCCGGCTGGCGGTGCCCCGCCCGGGTGAACGGGTCGTGGTCGACGACCCGCCGGCCGTGGACGGCTGGTGGCAGGCCGTCGCCTGACCGGGATTCGCCCGCTCAGAGCACGAAGGCGTCCGTCCAGAGCGCGCCGGAGCGGCCGGAGAGCGCGTCCAACATGGCCACCGCCTGACCGTCGGTGAGCTGGGCCACGAAGTCCACGATGGCCCGTCCCCGAGCCCGGCCGATCCGATCCGGGGTACGCGGGTGCAGCTCCGCCTCGGCCAACTCGACCAGGTCGTGCAGCCGCCGGGGCAGCCGGGACTCCTCCTCCGGGTCGAGCAGCCACTCCCACAGCGCCTCCACCAGCGTGCCCAGCAGCCGGGCCTGGCCGCGCTGGTGCAGGGCGAGATCCGGGCGGGCCAGCACGAACCGGTGGTGGACGAACTTGAGCACCTGCACCTCGTGCCACTGGGCACAGCCGAGCAGCACGTGGCCCGAGCGCACCGACGGCTCGTCGGTGACCGTGATCGCCTCGACGAAGCGGGTGGACCAGCGGGCGGAGAACCTCGCCACGTACTGCTCGGCCTCGATCGAGCCGTCGAACGGCATCGCCAGCAGCCCGTCGACCAGTTCCTCCCGGACGTGCTCGACGGCGGCGGCGAACGCGTCGTCGTCGGCGATCCAGGCGTCCTTGCGGTGCAGTTGCCGGCGCAGCCGCTCGATGGCCGCGCCGGGCCGCCGGGCCGCCGTGACCAGCGCCCCGTCGGTGATCGCCCGGAAGTGCCCACTCTCCCGCTGCCAGGCCATCAGCTCGGCGGAGACCGCGCCCTGCTGGAGCACACCGACCCGGTAGAAGTCCTCCACGTCGTGGATGGCGTACGCGATGTCGTCGGCGGTGTCCATCACGGACGCCTCCACGGTCTGCTGCCAGTCCGGGATGCGGCCGGCGAACGGCTCCCGGGCCTGGCGCAGGTCGTCGAGTTCGGTCCGGTACGCGCCGAACTTCGACGAGCCGCTCTCCGGGTCGTCCGGCGGCGGGGTGGCCCCACGCGGTGGCGGGTCCATCGTGCGCGGGTGCGGGTCGGGGTGGTCCAGCCGGGTCCACGGGTACTTCAGCATCGCCGCGCGGACCGCGGCGGTCAGGTCCAGCCCGGTGGTGGCCGCGCCCCGGATCTCGGTGCTGGTGACGATCCGGTACGACTGGGCGTTGCCCTCGAAGCCGTCGGTGAGGCCGAGTCGCTGCCGGGCCAGCCGGTCCAGCACCCGCTCCCCCAGATGCCCGAACGGCGGGTGGCCGAGGTCGTGGGCGAGCGCCGCGGCCTCCACCACGTCCGGGTCGCAACCGCCGAGCTTGTCCAGCAGCTCGCGCCACCGCTCGTCGGCCGTCAGCCGCTCGGCGACCGCACGGGCCACCTGCGCGACCTTCAGGCTGTGGGTGAGCCGGTTGTGCACCAGCAGGCCGGAGCCCACCGGGCTGATCACCTGGGTGACACCGCCGAGGCGGGCGAAGAACGGCGAGCCGACGATGCGGTCCCGGTCGGCGCGGAACGGGTTGCCGGTGAGGTCACCGAGGGCCCGGGCGCTGCCGCCGAAGAGCCGCCGGGCGCGCGGCTCCGCAGCTGTTTCCATGATCGCCACGCTAGCGCAGGCCCGGCGGGTGCGCCGCCGGGTCGCCCGGCCGGGCGCGGCGACAGCGCCCCGGGCCGCCCGGCACAATGCAGGGCGGTACCCACTTCCGAAGGCGGATCGAGATCGTGACCCAGTCTGTTCATCAGCGGATCGCCGACGAGCTCGGCGTGGCCGAGCGTCAGGTGCGGGCGGCCGTGGAGCTGCTCGACGGCGGCGCCACCGTGCCGTTCATCGCCCGTTACCGCAAGGAGGCCACCGGCCTGCTCGACGACACCCAGCTGCGCACCCTGGAGGAGCGACTGCGCTACCTGCGGGAACTGGACGAGCGGCGGGCCGCCGTGCTGGAGTCGATCCGCGGCCAGGGCAAGCTGGACGAGGCCCTCGAAGCGCAGATCATGGCCGCCGACTCGAAGTCCCGGCTGGAGGACATCTACCTCCCGTACAAGCCGAAGCGGCGGACCCGGGCGCAGATCGCCCGCGAGGCCGGGCTCGCGCCGCTGGCCGAGACGCTGCTGGCCGACCCCACCCAGGACCCGCGAGGCACCGCCGCCGGGTTCGTCGATGAGGAGAAGGGCGTCGCCGACGCCGCCGCCGCGCTGGAGGGCGCCCGGGCCATCCTCATCGAGACCTTCGCCGAGGACGCCGACCTGATCGGCACGCTGCGCGAGCAGATGTGGTCGCGGGGCCGGCTGGTCTCCCGGGTACGCGACGGCCAGGAGACGGCCGGCGCGAAGTTCGCCGACTACTTCGACTTCTCCGAGCCGTACCCGAAGCTGCCCTCGCACCGGATCCTGGCCATGTTCCGGGGCGAGAAGGAGGGCGTGCTCGACCTGACGATGGAGTCGGAGGAGGCCGGTGAGGCGGACGCCGCGCCGACCGGCCCGACCCGGTACGAGGCGGCCATCGCCGGCCGGTTCGGGGTGTCCGACGCCGGCCGACCGGCCGACCGCTGGCTAACCGACACGGTCCGTTGGGCCTGGCGCACGCGGATCCTCATCCACCTCGGGGCGGACCTGCGGCTGCGGCTGTGGCAGGCGGCCGAGGAGGAGGCGGTGCGCGTCTTCGCCATGAACCTGCGTGACCTGCTGCTGGCCGCGCCCGCCGGCACCCGGCCCACGATGGGGCTGGACCCGGGCCTGCGTACCGGCGTCAAGGTGGCCGTGGTGGACGCCACCGGCAAGGTGCTGGCCACCGACACGATCTATCCACACGAGCCGCGCCGGCAGTGGGACGCCTCGATCGAGACCCTCGCCCGGCTGGCCGGGACGCACGGCGTCGAGCTGGTGGCGATCGGCAATGGCACGGCCTCCCGCGAGACCGACAAGCTGGCCGGCGACCTGATCAAGCGCTACCCGCAGCTCAACCTGACCAAGGTGGTGGTCTCCGAGGCCGGCGCGTCGGTCTACTCCGCCTCCGCGTACGCCTCGCAGGAGCTGCCGGGGATGGACGTGTCGCTGCGCGGCGCCGTCTCCATCGCCCGCCGTCTCCAGGACCCCCTCGCCGAGCTGGTGAAGATCGATCCGAGGTCGATCGGGGTCGGCCAGTACCAGCACGACCTGTCCGAGGTGAAGCTGTCCCGGTCGCTGGACGCGGTGGTGGAGGATTGCGTCAACGCCGTCGGGGTGGACGTCAACACCGCCTCCGCGCCGCTGCTGACCCGGGTCTCCGGGATCGGCGCCGGGTTGGCCGAGAACATCGTGCTGCACCGGGACGCCAACGGGCCGTTCCGGTCGCGTACGGAGCTGAAGAAGGTGGCACGGCTCGGCCCCAAGGCGTTCGAGCAGTGCGCGGGCTTCCTGCGTATCCCCGGCGGCGACGACCCGCTGGACTCCTCCAGCGTGCACCCCGAGGCGTACCCGGTGGTGCGCCGGATCCTCGCCAGCACCGGCCAGGACCTGCGCTCCGTGATCGGTCAGAGCAGCATCCTGCGCGGGCTGCGGGCGACCGACTTCGTCGACGACCGGTTCGGCCTGCCCACCGTCACCGACATCCTCGCCGAGTTGGAGAAGCCGGGGCGTGACCCTCGGCCCGAGTTCCGCACCGCCACCTTCGTGGAGGGAGTGGAGAAGATCGGTGACCTGACGCCCGGCATGGTGCTGGAGGGCGTCGTCACCAACGTGGCCGCGTTCGGCGCGTTCGTCGACGTCGGCGTGCACCAGGACGGCCTGGTGCACGTCTCGGCGATGTCCCGGACCTTCGTGAAGGACCCGCGCGAGGTGGTGAAGTCCGGCGACGTGGTCCGGGTCCGGGTGCTGGACGTCGACGTGCCCCGCAAGCGGATCTCGCTGACCCTGCGCCTGGAGGACGAGCCGGCGGCGGCACCGGCCGCTGCGCGGGACGGACAGGGCGCCCGCGGCGACCGGGCCGGCCAGGACGGACGCGGCGGCCCGGCTCAGCGCGGATCCCAGAGCGGACGCGGCGCACAGGACCAGCGCGGCGGTCAGGGCGGTCGTGGCGGTCGTGGCGGACAGGGCGGACAGGGCGGTCGTGGCGGCCAGGGTGCGGGCGGCGGGCAGCAGCGACAGGGCCGGGGCAACGGCGCGCCGGCACCGGCCAACGACGCGATGGCGGACGCCCTGCGCCGCGCCGGTCTGGCCTGACCGCCCGCCTTGCGGGACTTCGCTCGGGATGCCGCTCCGCACGGGCGGCATCCCGAGCGCCGGGGCTCTTCTCGCCCCTGTGGCCGCCGGTCCGGTCGGCGGAGCCAGGTGGCGGTCCAGATCCGGGGCAGCCTGACACGGGGGTTGAGGCGTCCGAGGGATCCCCGCCATCGCCCGGCGCACCCTGCTGGCGTACTCGACTGAGCCCGGTCGCACGCGCGGGCGTACCGTCGGCGTCGTGAGTGAGCGGGACGGCCAGGAGTGGCGGGAGCGGCAGCGGCAGGCGGTGCGGGCGCACGCCGACGCGGACGCGCGGCGGCGGGCCGCCGAGCAGGCCAAGGCGGCGGAGCTGGTGGCCTGGTTCGTGGCCGAGGCGACCCGACGGGGGCTGCCCACCACCCGGCTGACCGCCCGGGGCTACGACGGGCGCGGACGTTACCGGACCGGGCTGACCGGCTGGTACGTCGACCGGGCCGGAGAACGGGCCGTGGACGTTGCGGGCCGGTTCCACCTGCTGACCGTGCGGGGCGGCCTCCGTGCCCGGTTGTTCGGAGCGGACCCGCAGCCCAGCCCGGCGCCGCTGGTCGTCGGGGCGGGCGGCCGCGACGGCGAGTCGATCCCGTTGCGGACCCTGCTCACCCGGCTCTTGGAGGACGGGACCGGCGGGCGAGATTCCACCACCCGACCTGCTGCACCACGAGGGTGAGCAGCCCGGCCACGACGATCGCGCACAGGTTGATCACCAACTGGAGGGCCGACCCGGCCGCCTCGTGCCACACCCCGTAGGCGGCGGCCACCGCCACGTTGGCGGCGGCCGGCACCGTGGTCACCGAGATCAGCACCCCGACGAGGCTGCCCGACTTCTTCGAGGTCAGCGACAGCATGCCGGCCACCCCGGCGAGCAGGCCGACCACCCAGGACAGCGCGTCGGGCCGCCAGATGAAGTCGGTGAGCGGGCGCTCGGCGAGCAGCATCTCCTTACTGACCAGCCCTACGGCGGTCAGCGCCCAGGTGCTCAGCACGGTTGCCATCATCGCGGCCAGGAAGCCGACCGCGAGGGCCTGCACGGACCGCCCGATCACGCCGAGTCGCCGGCGCAGCAGCGCCACGCAGAGCGCGGCGAGGGGGCCGAACTCCGGACCGACCACCATCGCCCCGACGATGAGGATCGGCTGGTCCAGTAGGACGCCGATGCCGGCGATCATGGTGGCGACGATGATCAGCACCAGATAGGTGCCGGAGAGTTCGGTCTGCTCGCCGGTCTTCGCCGCGATCTCGTCCCAGACCACCGCGTCGGCGCCGCTGCCGGGCGCCTCCTCCGCCGCGCGGTCGGCCGCCGCGGAGATGGTCAACTCGACGTCGTCGGCGGCGATTCCGCCGTGCGCCTCCACACCGAGCTGTTGCAGGCCCTGCAGAACCCTGTCGGCGCTCTCCCGGACCACGTCGCACTGGATGAGGTCGCCGCGGGGCTGCCGGGCGACGCCGGGCAGCACCACCAGGTGGGTCACCCCCGGCTCGGCGGCCAGCAGGTCGGCCACCGCCGCCGACTGGTCCGGCGGAGCGATCACCCTCAGGTGCAGCACGGTCTCCCCCTCGCCCGACCGGCCAGTTCTCCCCTCGCCCGACCGGCCGGTCGCGACTCTACCGCTCGACCGGAGCGGGCACCCACGGCAGGAGGGCGCGCGGTGAGGCCGTGTCCCTCCGCGGCTTTTCGGGGTTGATCGGGGCGAAGCAGCCTGACTGTCGGCATTCGGAGCTGCCGCCCGTCTTGAGCTGGTAAAACCCTTTAAGTAGTTATTGCGTCGCTTCTTCTCGGAGGTCGGAACGGTGCCGGTGCCTGGTGGTCTCGCGAACGCCCCCGAACACCCCCTGCTGCTGCCCCGACCCGCACCCGGCAAGCGCATCTTCGACGCGGTCCTCGCGGCGGTGCTGCTGGTGCTGGTCACGCCGGTGCTGGTGGTGGTGGCGGTCCTGGTCATGGTGGGCCTCGGCCGTCCGGTGCTGTTCCGCCAGTGCCGCGCCGGCCTGCACGGCCGCCCCTTCGAGGTGGTCAAGTTCCGCACCATGCGACCGCCCAACCACGGCCGCGGCCTGGTCGGCGACGGCGACCGGCTCACCCCGCTGGGGCGCTGGCTGCGCGCCACCAGCCTGGACGAGCTGCCCACGCTCTGGAACGTGCTGCGCGGCGACATGAGCCTGGTGGGCCCGCGCCCGCTGCTGCCGGAATACCTCGATCGCTACTCCCCCGACCAGGCGCGCCGGCACGAGGTGCGGCCCGGCATCACCGGCCTGGCACAGGTACGCGGGCGCAACAGCCTGAGCTGGGAGGAGAAGCTCGACCTCGACGTCCGGTACGTGGACAGCCGGAACCTCCGGCTCGACCTGTCGATCCTGGTCACGACCGCGCGCACCGTGCTGCGCCGCGAGGGCATCAACGCGGCCGGGTCCGCCACCGCCCCGGAATTCCTCGGTACGCAGCGACGCCCGGCCCCGCCGCAGCGGGACCGGACACCGGCATGACGATCCACCAGGGAGCCGGCCGATGAGCCAGACCATCCACCTGTCCCCACCCGACGTCGGGCCGCTCGAGGAGTCGTACCTGATCGCGGCCCTGCGCTCGGGTTGGGTGGCGCCGGCCGGCCCGGATCTGCGGGGGTTCGAACGCGACATCGCCGAGCGGGTCGGCACCGGCGGAGCCGTCGCGGTCAGTTCCGGCACCGCCGCGCTGCACCTGGCTCTGCTCGGTGTCGGGGTGCGGCCCGGCGACGTGGTCGTCGTGCCCACGCTCACGTTCGTGGCGACCGCGAACGCGGTCCGGTACATCGGCGCACGAGCGGTCTTCGTCGACTGCGACCCCCGGACCGGCAACGTCGACGTCGACCTCGTCGCCGACCTGCTGGGTCGGCTGCGATCCCGCGGGGAGCGGGTCGGCGCGGTCGTGCCGGTGGACATGTTCGGCAGCTGCGCCGACTACGAGGCCCTGGTCCCGGTCTGCGCCGAGGCCGGCGTCCCGCTGGTGGAGGACGCCGCGGAGGCCCTCGGCGCCAGCCACCGGGGGCAGGCGGCCGGCTCCTTCGGGCAGGTCGGTGTCCTCTCCTTCAACGGCAACAAGATCATGACAACGTCCGGTGGCGGAATGCTGGTGTCCGACGACACCGCGCTCCTCGACCGCGCTCGCCACCTCTCCACACAGGCCCGCGAACCGGCGCGGCACTACGAGCACCGAGAGACCGGTTACAACTACCGGCTCAGCAACCTCCTGGCGGCGCTCGGCCGGGCCCAGTTGCTCCGGCTGGACGGGATGATCAAGCGACGCCGTCAACTGCGCGACCACTACGCCAAGCTCTTCGCCCCGGTGCCGGGCGTCGAGTTGCTCGGCGCGGAGGACACCGAGTCGAACTGCTGGCTCACCGTCATCACCGTGGACCGGGAGCGGTGCGGTTGGCGTGCGGACGACCTGGCGGCCCATTTGGCCGAGCGCGACATCGAGACCCGACCGGTGTGGAAGCCGATGCACCTGCAACCCATGCACGTCGGCGCGGAGAGCCTGCTCACCGGCGCGGCGGAGCGGCTCTTCGCCGACGGGCTCACCCTGCCCAGTGGGAGTGCCCTGACCGAGCCGCAGATCGCCCGGGTGTTCGCCGCGATCGACGAGTTCCTGACGGCCCGGACGGGAGGGTCCGCGGCGTGACCACGGGACTGGTGGTGGTCGGCTGCGGCGGGCACGGCCGGGAGGTGCTCACGATTGCCCGGGCGGTGAACGAGGCCGCCGGTGGGCCGGCCTGGGAGCTGCTGGGCGTCGTCGACGACCGCGCCTCCGAGGAGAACCTGAAGCGGCTGCAGCGGCTCGACGTGCCGTACCTCGGGGACGTGGCCTGGTTGCGCGACGCGCCCCCCGGCACCCGGTACGTCATCGGTATCGGAGACCCCCGGGTCCGCCGAGCCGTCGAAAGGCGGATCGACGGGTACGGCATCCCCGCCGCGAGCCTCGTCCACCCGGACGCCACCATCGGGCCGGACACCGAGCACGGGCCGGGATTCGTCGCCTTTCCGGGTGCCCGGGTCACCACGAACGTCACCATCGGCCGGCACGTGCACCTCAACCAGAACGCCACCGTCGGGCATGACAGCAGCCTCGCCGACTTCGTCTCCGTCAACCCGCTGGCCGCGGTGTCCGGTGACTGTCACCTGGCCGAGGGCGTGCTGATCGGGACCACCGCGGCGGTGCTGCAGGGCCTACGGGTCGGGCGGGACAGCACGGTCGGTGCCGGGGCCTGCGTCGTCCGGGATGTGCCCGATCAGATGACCGTCAAGGGTGTTCCGGCCCGCTGAGAGCAGCCGGGACAGACAGCTTAATCACCGCTTAAGCCCAAAAACGCCCACCGGTGCTGCTTTGCCATGTAACAAGGACAAAGAGCCTAGTACTCCTTCCTGCCGCGTCGGCGGAAGCAGTCGGGACGGGACAGGGGAGCCAGCACATGCCGCAGGACACCGAGAACAGGCAGGACGCGGACCGGCGGACGCGACGGGCGAGGGCCCGCCGACGTACCGTCGGATTCCTCGCCACCGACACCACCGCCTGGATCGGCGGGTTCGTCGCGGCCGCGTGGACCCGGTTCGAGTTCGAGCTTCCCCCGGGCCAACTGGGCCGGGCGGCGGCCGTCGGCATCGTCGCGGCGGTCGTGCACGTGGCCGTGGCGGCGTTGCGCCGGCTCTACTCCGG
This sequence comes from Micromonospora yongxingensis, assembly GCF_052601155.1. Classification (NCBI taxonomy): domain Bacteria; kingdom Bacillati; phylum Actinomycetota; class Actinomycetes; order Micromonosporales; family Micromonosporaceae; genus Micromonospora; species Micromonospora yongxingensis. Next base: position 4,010 of record NZ_JBQXEO010000028.1, on the reverse strand, counting down.
ACGGCACCCGCTGGGCAGCCTCCAGGAGGTCCAGGGCGTCGCCGGCACCACCATCACGACGGCCGCCATCGTGCTGCTCGGCCTGCTGCCGTCAGAGGACCGACCGGTCCCGGCGAGCACCCCGCTGGTCGGCGGCGCGCTCGCCCTGCTGTTCATGCTGGGTGCCCGGTTCGCGTACCGGCACCGGCGCGACCTCGCCATGCGTCCGGACGTCCGGTCGTCCACGCCGGTGCTGCTGTTCGGGATGGGTGACGCCGGGCAGGGGCTGCTCCGCGCCATGCTCGGCGACCCGCGCGGGCGGTACCTGCCGGTCGGCGCGCTGGATGACGACCCGGACAAGCGCGACCTGCGCATCGGCCGGGTGCGCGTGCTGGGCGGACGGCACGACGTGGCCGCCTCCGTCCGGCGTACCGGCGCCACCACCGTCATCTTCTCGGTGGCCAACGCCGACGCCGCGCTGATCCGCCAGATCCGCGAGGCGACCCTCGACGCCGGCGCGGTCTTCAAGGTGCTGCCCCCGGTGCGGGACCTGGTCGACCACCGGATCACCGTCACCGACGTCCGGGACGTACAGGTCAGCGACCTGCTCGGCCGACGCCAGGTGATCGGTGACCTGCCGCTGAGCAGCAACAGCCTGACCGGGCGGCGGATCCTGGTCACCGGTGCCGGAGGGTCCATCGGCTCCGAACTCTGCCGGCAGGTGATGAAAGTCAACCCCGGTGAGCTGATGATGCTGGACCGCGACGAGTCGGCCCTGCACAGCCTCCAGATGTCGCTCGCCGGGCGGGCCATGCTGGACGGCCCCGAGCTGATCCTCGCCGACCTCCGGGACGACGAGGGGATCCGACGGATCATCCGGGAACGCCGCCCGGAGATCATCTTCCACGCGGCGGCGCTCAAGCACCTGACGCTGCTGCAACGGCACCCGGGCGAGGCGATCAAGACCAACGTCTGGGGCACACTCTCGGTGCTGGACGCCTGCCAGGACGTGGCGAAGTTCGTCAACATCTCCACCGACAAGGCCGCGGACCCGATCAGCGTCCTCGGCTACTCGAAGCGGATCACCGAACGGTTGACCGCGCACGCCGCATCCCGGTTCCCGGGGACGTTCCTCAGCGTCCGGTTCGGCAACGTGCTGAGCAGCCGCGGCTCGGTGGTGACGGCGTTCCAGAGGCAGATCGAGACCGGGAAGCCGTTGACCGTCACCCACCCGGACGTCAGCCGCTACCTGATGACCCTCCAGGAGGCCGTCCACCTGGTGCTCCAGGCCGCCGAGATCGGCCGGGACGGGGAGGCGCTGGTGCTCGACATGGGCGAGCCGGTCCGGATCGTCGACCTCGCTCGTCAGATGGCCGACCAGGCGTCCAGTTCCGTGCCGATCGTCTACACCGGCCTGCGGCCCGGCGAGAAGCTCCACGAGGACCTGCTCGGGACCGGCGAGGTCGACACCCGGCCGTTCCACCCTCTGGTGTCCCACGTGGCCGTGCCGGCGCTCGACCCCATGGAGGTGAGCGGGCTCGACCCGTACGACGACGCGGCGAAGGTCGTCGAACACCTCGCGCTGCTCTGCACCCAGCCGACCGACCCGGTGGGCGGCCCGCTGGGCGTACCGCTGCAGTCGCGCTGACCGACCACCTGCGGGTCGGACGAACCGAACAGGGCCGGGACCGCGCTTCGCGGTCCCGGCCCTGTTGGCTCGCTGTCAGCGGCGAATGCCGGCCCAGTCGTGATGCCGGCGGACGGTGGAGAGGATGAAGTCGACCACCCTCCGGGAGGTGTCCGGCACCTGGTAGTCGGCCGGGCAGGGCACCCCCTGCGCGGCGACCTGGGCCACGGTCACCTCGACCGCCTCGACCACGCCCTGCGGGTCGAGGCCGGTCATGATGATGCCGCCGGCGTCGAGCGCCTCCGGGCGTTCGATCGACTCGCGCAGGGTCACCGCGGGGAAGCCGAGGATGGCGGACTCCTCGCTGATCGTCCCGCTGTCCGACAGCGTGCAGTACGCCTTCGTCTGCAGGTGCACGTAGTCGAGCAGGCCGAACGGCTCGTGGAAGGCGATGCCGTCCAACGCGGTGGCGTCCGGGGCGAGCGTCTCCAGCCGTTTACGGGTCCGCGGGTGGGTGGAGACCAGCACGGGCAGGCCCCACCGGTCGCGCACCGCGACCAGGCAGTCCAGCAGTCGGCGGAGCCGGTCGGGCCGGTCCACGTTCTCCTCCCGGTGCGCGCTGACCAGGAAGTACCCGCCCCGGTCCAGCTCCAACCGGCGCAGGATGGTCGAGCTGGCGATCGGCGCCCGGTAGTGCTCCAGCACCTCCCGCATCGGCGAGCCGGTGTGCAGGATCCGGCGCGGGTGCAGGCCCTCGGCGAGCAGGTTGCGCCGGGCGTGTTCGGTGTAGACCAGGTTGAAGTCCGCCACGTGGTCGACGAGCCGCCGGTTGGTCTCCTCCGGCACGTTCAGGTCGAAGCAGCGGTTCCCGGCCTCCATGTGGTAGACCGGCACCCGCATCCGCCGCGCCATCAGCGCGGCGATACAGCTGTTGGTGTCGCCCAGCACGAGCAGCGCGTCCGGCCGCAGTTCGGCGATCGCCTGCTCCATGCCGACCAGCACGCCGCCGAGAACCCGACCGAGCGAGGAGGTGTCGACCTCCAGGAACCGGTCCGGCTGGCGCAGCCGCAGCTCGGTGAAGAAGACGTCGGACAGGGTCGGGTCCCAGTTCTGCCCGGTGTGCACCAGCACGTGGTCGACCGTCTCGTCGAGCCTGGCCAGCACCCGGGACAACCGAATGATCTCCGGCCGGGTACCGACCACCGTCATGATCCGGGTCATCGTCAACTCCGTCCCGCAGTCAGCGTGGGCATCATGTCCTCGGTCCGGTTGACGACGGTCATGCCGCCGACTCCACCGGCTCGCGCAGTGGGCTCTCGACCGGCTCGGCGTACGTGTCAGGCCGCTGCGGATCGAAGAGTTCGTTGGTCCAGAAGAGGGTCAGCAGCTCGCCGGGGCCGGTGTTCACGATCTTGTGGGCCCACATGGTCGGCATGTCCACCACCACGGGCGAGTCGCCGTCGACCGGGAAGCGGACCACCTCGTCGTGGCCGACCCGGCGAAGGCTGATCTCGGCGCTGCCCCGGACGACCGCGAAGCGTTCCACCTTGGCCAGGTGGAAGTGCTCGCCCCGGGTGATGCCGGGGTGGGACGTGGAACAGAAGGTCTGTCCCTGCCCGCCGTACGACTTGACCACCTCGGTCAGCTCGCCGCGGGCGTCGGCGTGCCGCGGCAGCGGCAGCGGGTAGTGCGCCGGGAAGCAGTGTGAACGGTAGGAGTTGAACAGGCGCACCGCGTGCCGGTCGGGCAGCGCCGGGATCTCGCCAGCCCGGTAGAGCGCGGCGTACGCGGTGAGCCGGTCGGCCACCTCGCGTACCCCGGTCCGCAGCTCCGGCATGGTGGCGTCCCAACTGCCCTCGGTGGACACCCCCAGCAGGTGGGCGGCGGCATCGGTGACGTGCACCAGACGCAGCTCCCGGTCCTCGCGCACCTCCGGCCGACCGCCGTCGGCGAGCAACCGGCAGAACGTCGCCACCACCGAGTTGTAGAAGGGCCGCCCGTGCTCGCCGTAGAGGTTCGGCAGTTTGACATCGACGACGTTCAGCCCGGTGCTGGCGAGGGTCTGCGCCGCGACCGCCTTGGCATCGCCGTACGGGGTGCCGTTGCCGGCCTGGACCGAGTTGGCGAAGACGACTGTCCGGGGCGGCGCGGCGCACCGCTTCAGGCCGCGGGCGAGGGAGGCGGCGATCTCGACGTTGCCGGTCGCCACCTCGACCGGGTCGCCGCGGTTGACGCCGGCGAGGTGCAACACCCGGTCGACGCCGGCCGCCTTCGCGGCGACCGCCTCGGGATCAGCCAGGTCGGCCCGGGTGAGAACGGTCGGCTCCGGCCAGCCGAGCGCCCGGGCCAGGACGCGTGTGTGCCAACCGAGGAAACCGTCGGCGCCGGTGATCGCGAGGTTCAT
>NZ_JBQXEO010000027.1:0-90756 GCF_052601155.1 Micromonospora yongxingensis | reverse complement strand
AGCGCTCATATCGCGCTAGGCACTTTTACTACGTTACCCGCCGGTTTCCGCTGTGTCAAACCGCTGTTTGGCGGTTCGTCATGCTTCACCCCGTGTTGCGGGCGCCATGTCTCGACCGGCTTGCGCCGCTCTCGTCACGGGTTTGGCAGGCCGGCCGTTGCGGTCTCCCGCGAACTCGCCCGTTTCCCTGCCGGTCGTCAACCTTACCCGGTCGGCTTCGCCTCGCCAAATCCGCCTCGCGGCGGTTCTGGGGGCACCTCCCGGTACCAAGTCCAGAAGGTGTAACCCCTCCGGCCTGGCGGCCATTCCCGCGCTCCGGCCTCTCAGGCTTTCGCCTGTTTCGTCCGTTCCGCGCTGGCAGAGAGAAAGTTACGCGTCCGGTGGAGTGATCGTCAAATCCACCGGACGCGTCCCCCGTCACATGGTCGACCGATGGCTATTCCACCAGCTCAACGCCCGCGAACGAGCGCTTTCCGCGACGCAGCACCAGGTAGCGCCCGTGCAGCAGCTCGGCCGGTGACACGGTGGCGTCCACCTCGGTCACCCGGTTGTTGTTCACGTAGGCGCCACCCTCGGCGATCACCCGACGGGCCTCCTTGAGGCTGGGCACCAGCCCGGCGTCCCGCAGCAGGCCCGCGACGTCCGGCAGGTCGGCGGCCAGCCGCACCAGGCCGGCCTCCGTCAACGCCGCGCGCAGCGTCTCCGGGGCCAGGTCGTCCAGCGAGCCCCGGCCGAACAGCGCCTGACTGGCGGCGATCGCCTGCCGGGCCTCCTCGGGGCCGTGCACCAGGCTCGTCACCTCCTCGGCGAGCGCCCGCTGCGCCAACCGGGCCGCCGGCCGTTCGGCGGTCGCCTTCGCCAGCTCCTCCAGCTCCTCGCGCGAGCGGAAGCTGAAGTACCGCAGGTAGCGGTCGACCTCCCGGTCCTCGACGTTGAGCCAGAACTGGTAGAAGGCGTACGGGCTGGTCAGCGAGGGGTCGAGCCAGACGGTGCCGCCCTCGGTCTTGCCGAACTTGGTGCCGTCGGACTTGGTGACCAGCGGCGTGGTGAACGCCTGCACCGGCCCGGCGCCGCGCCGCCGTACGTAGTCGACACCCGCGGTGATGTTGCCCCACTGGTCGGAGCCGCCGAACTGGAGCTGGCAGCCGTCGCGGCGGTGCAACTCGAAGAAGTCGTTGGCCTGCAACAGCTGGTAGCTGAACTCGGTGAAGCTGATGCCCGTCTCGAGCCGGGCCCGCACCACCTCCCGGGCGAGCATCTTGTTCACCGGGAAGTGCTTACCCACGTCGCGGAGGAACTCGACCACCGACATCTCGCCGGTCCAGTCCAGGTTGTTCACCAGTCGCGCCGCGTTCTCCCCCGTGTAGGACACGAAGGGCGACAGTTGTTCGCGGATCCGCGCGACCCAGCCGGCGATCACCTCGGGCGGGTTGAGGGTCCGCTCGGCGCTCGCCTTCGGGTCACCGATCTGCCCGGTCGCCCCGCCGACCAGCAGCAAGGGCCGGTGCCCGGCGAGTTGCAGCCGGCGGGCCATGGTGACCTGCATGAGGGACCCGACGTGCAGGCTCGGCGCGGTGGGGTCGAAGCCCACGTAGAAGGTGGCCCGGTCCCCTCCGTCGAGCAGCTCGCGCAGCTCGTCGAGGCCGGTCGAGTCCTGGATCAGGCCACGCCAGAGCAGGTCGTCGGTCAGGGAGTCCCGCCCGGACGGCGGGAGGCTACTGTCGGTCACGGTCACCGATTCTCCCCCATCACCGGCACCGACCCGTACCGGGTTTGGCGCAAGCCGCCCCGGTTACGCTTGCGCCCTGTTGATCGAGGAGGCTTGGCCGTGGAGATGCCGGACGTGACGGGTGGCTTCGTCGCCCTGCTCGGGCTGACGTTCAAGGAGGCGACCGCCGACCGGGTGGTCATCACCTGGCGCGTCCGACCCGAGTTGCACCAGCCGTTCGGCATCCAGCACGGCGGGGTGTACTGCTCGGTGGTCGAGACCGCGGCCAGCGTGGGCGGCTCGCTGTGGCTCGCCGACCGGGGAACGGTCGTCGGCGTGTCGAACCAGACCGACTTCCTGCGGGCCGTCCGGGAGGGCGAGTTGACCGCGGTCGGCACGCCGGTGCACCGGGGCCGCAGCCAGCAGCTCTGGCAGGTGGAGATCACCGACGCCGACCAGCGGCTGGTCGCCCGCGGCCAGGTCCGGCTGCAGAACCTCTCCCCCGCCTGACCGGGCCACACCCCGGCAGGGTCAGCTGCGCGCCTCGTCCAGCACCGGTTCGGCGTCCTGGTCGGGCTCGGCCCCCTCGGGGACACGACTCAGCCGTACCTCGGTGATCGCCCGGTGGTCGATGCCGGCCACCATCAGCACCCAGCCGTCCAGGGTGACGTCCTCCCCGGCGACGGTGGGGATGTGCCCGAGGCGGGCCAGCACCAGCCCGGCGACGGTCGTGTAGTCACCGTCGGGCCGCGACGGCAGCTCGACGCCGATGTCCGGCAGGTCGTGCACCGGGAACGTGCCGGGCAGCACCAGCGCGCCGTCCGGGTCGCGGCGCACCGAGTACCCGTCCCGGTCGGTCTCGTCGTAGATCTCCCCGACGATCTCCTCCAGGATGTCCTCCAGCGTGACGATGCCGTCGACGGCGCCCCGCTCGTCCACCACCAGCGCGATGTGTTGACGCTCGGCCTTGAACTGGCGCAGCGCGTCCACGACGGGCAGCGAGTCCGGCAGCAGCATCGGTGGACGCGCGATCTCGTCGACCGGCCGGTCGTCGGGCACCCCCACCAGGTCACGCAGGTGGATCACGCCGAGCGTGTCGTCCAGGCCGCCGTGGCGCACCACCGGCGCCCGGGAGTGCCCGGTGGCGGCCAGCACCAGGCGCGCGGCCTCCGCGGTGGTCCCGCTGTCGAGCGTGAAGACCCGCAACCGGGGTACGAGGACAGCCCGCAACCGCCGGTCGGCGATCTCCACGGCACCGGCGATGATGGTGCGCTGCTCCTTCGTGAAGCCGTGGTTGCCGGCGACGATGTCGCGCAGCTCGTCCGGGCCGATCTCGTCCGGCTGGTGCTTCGGATTGAGCCCGACCAGGCGGACGACCAGGTCACTGGTGGCGCCGAGCGCCCAGACCGCCGGGCGGGTGAACGTGGCGAGCAGGTCGAGCGGTCGGGCCACCAGCAGCGCCCAGCGCTCGGCGGCCTGCATGGCGATCCGCTTGGGGGCCAGCTCGCCGAAGACCAGGGTGACGAAGGTGAGCGCGAGGGTGACCACCACGATCGCCACCGTCTCGGCGGCGCCGCCGAACACCCCGAGCAGCGGCACCAGGGGCTTGGCCAGCGAGACCGCCGCGGCGGCGGAGGCCAGGAAACCGGCCAGGGTGATGCCGATCTGGATGGTGGCCAGGAAACGGTTCGGGTCCTTGGCGAGCCGGGCCAGGACCCGTCCGGCCCGGCTGGTGCGCTCCAACCGCTGGATCTGGCTGTCCCGCAACGACACCAACGCCATCTCACTGCCGGCGAAGAGCGCGTTGATGACGACCAGAATTCCGACCAGGGCCAGTTGGCTCCCGTAGCTCTGCACGCCTGGTTCGCTCCCTCGTCGTGGTGGCACCGGCCGCTCCGCGCGGTGCCCGCCGTTCGGCGGACCCGCCCGGCGTACGCGTGTCTGTGCCCCGTGCGGCGCCGGCCGAATCCTGCCCGGGGACGCTACGCCGATTCGGTCGCCGGTGACGCCGGCAGATCCAGGACGTACGAGTCGCCCTCCGGGCGGAACCCGAGCCGGTGGTAGTAGGGGGCGACCATCCCGGGCGGGCTCACCACCCGGTGGAAGCCCCGTTCGGTGAAGAGGCGGCTGCGCCGGTAGACGAACTCGCCGGGGGTGAAGTCGCGGAACTTCGGGGTCACGTAGTCCAGGTCGATCTGGGCGACCCCGCGCGCCTCGGCGTGCGACAGGACCACCCCCACCACCTCGTCGGCCGTGACCACGAGGAAGGCGGAGCGGTTCGCGGCGTCCGGGTCCCAGTGGAAGTCGGGGTTGAACCGGGCGATGTCGGGGCCGTGCACCCGCAGCGTGTGCGCCAGGAACTGGTCGTCGACCCCGACCTCCACCACCTGGTAGGTCTGCTCGTCGTGACGGGTGGCGAGCATCCCCCGCAGGTACCAGACGTTGATCACCGCGAGCACGATGTTGAGCCCGACCATGGGCCACACCTCGAGGGCGGCGTTGTAGCCGATCAGCACGAGGCAGCCGACGAGGTTGAGCGCGCGCAGCCGCAGGATGCGTGACTGCAGCAGCGACCAGACCAGTACCGCGGAGCCGGCCCAGCCGACCAGATCCAACCAATTCACCCCGCGAGACTAGTGCCCGCCCAGGTCAGAGCCGTCGGCGGGCAGCTCCAGCAGCCACTCCTCGACATCGACGCCGCGGCCGTTGGCGTACCCCGAGTCTTCGCCGACCACCACGAAGCCGCACTTGCGGAGAACCGCGAGGGACGCGGCGTTGTCCTTGGCGGCGCGGGCGTGCACCGGCCGGGGCAGCTCGCGCAGCAGGGCGGCCAGGGCCGCCGTGGCGTGGCCCCGGCCCCAGCGTGCCGGGTCGATCCAGTAGCTGACCTCGGTGAGGTCACCGACCGGGAAGGCGCTCACGTAACCGACCACCTCGCCGTCGACCTCGATGGTGCGGACCAGGTTCGCCGGGTTGGTGAGCACCCGGGCCCAGTGCCGCGCGAACTCGCGGTGGTCGGACGGGTCGGCGGCGACGAACGCGGCCATCCGGTTGGCCTCCGGATCCTGCTGGTGCAGGAAGAACTCCACGAGGTCGTCCTCGCGGACCGGGCGCAGCTGCACGTCGAAGGTCATTCGGTGAGGGTACGCAGCAGGTGTGTCAGTCCACCCGAAGCCGACGTGGGCTCAGGCGGCGACGGCCACGAACGCCAACGTGGCGGCGGCCAGGGAACTCGCCACCGACAGCACGCGACGCCACGGCACTGTCGCGTCGACCGCCGGCAGGGCACGCCACCGGGTCGCTGCCAGGGCCACCCCCGCCGCCGACAGGCCGGCACCGACCGGCCACAACCAGACCGGCACCACCGACCAGTCCCCCATGCGGTGCCCGAGCCCGAGGTAGGCGAGCGCCCACACCGCCGCCGCCACCAGGGTCACCCGGTCCAGGCCCCTGCGGCGGACGGTGCCGAACAGGGAGAGGCCGCCGAGGAAGGTGAAGGCCACCGCGAGACCGGCACCGATCCACACCGGCACCACCGGTGCCGCCGCGCCGGCCTCCTCCTCCGGCACGCCGAGCAGCCGCAGGCCGATCGGTTCGACGCCCCGGTCGGTGTTGCCGAGCACGACCACCGCTCTGCCGGTGGCCCGCTCGAATCCGACGTAGGACCGGAACCCGCTGGTCGCGCCGTTGTGCCAGACGATCTCGCGGTCGCCGTGACGGGTGGTGAACCAGCCGTACCCGATGCGGGTGTCGTCGTCCTCCCTGAACCGGGCGGTGGCCGCGTCGGCGCCGGGCGCGGTGCCGGCGACGGTGGCGGCCAGCAGGCGGGCGAGGTCCTCGGCGGTGGACCAGGGACCGACGCCGGCCGGGGCGTACCCGGCACCGAGCCAGGGGTCGAGCGGGCGCCCACCGGCCCGACTGCCGTGGGCGCGGCCGGACGGCAGGTCGCCGTCCCCGGTGGCGACCACGGTCGCGGTCATGCCGAGCGGCCGGAGCAGCCGCGTCTGGAGCAGCTCGGGGTACGCGACGCCGGCCTTCGCGGCGAGCGCCTGGCCGAGCAGGGCCGGACCGAGGTTGGAGTAGTGGACCTCGCCGCGCCCGTCGCCGGGATCGACCCGCTCGCCGGCGGCGCGGACCTGGTCGACGTCCTGGCCGTACGGGTTGCCGCCGGAGACGTTGGACCAGAGGATGCGGGCCCAGTCGAGCGGCGAGCCGGGGGCCAGCCTGGGCAGACCGGCGCGGTGGCTGGACAACTCGGCGAGGGTGACGTCGCGTGCGGGGCCGGTGATCGTGGACCAGGTGTCGCCGAGGTGGTCGTCGGGGCGTACGACACCGGCGGCGGCCTGGTCGGCGAGGAGCATGCCGGTGAGCACCTTGGCGACCGAGCCGATCTCGAACGGGGTGCCGGTCTCGACGGGCCGACCGGTGCCGTCCCGGTCACCCAGGCCGGCGGTGCGGATCCGGCCGTTCTCGACCAGGGCGACAGCGAGCCCCCGGTGTCCCTTCGGGTCGGAAACGGCTGCCCGGGCGGCGGCCGCTAGATCACGGTCGCCGGTGACCTGCGGGCCGAGTCGGGGAACGCGGGGCATCAGCGCGACCCCGACGAGGCCGGCGAGGAGCGCGACGAGGAGGGCGGTGGCGGCGGTTCTGCGCATGATGGTCCTTCCGTCGTGAGGGGTTTCGGCGTCGACGGTGGCGGAAGCGGGGGTCAGCGGCCGGCGGCGGTGAGGATGGCCAGCAGGGGCACCACGCGCTCGGCGGGGACGGCGTACCGGCCTCGGCCGGCGCTGCGCAGCCAGCCGGCGGCCGTGATCAGGCGCAGGTGGTGGTGGAGCTGACCGGTGGTGCCCAGTTCCTCGATCTCGGCCAGCTCACCGGTGGTCTGGCGGCCACCGAGGACCTCCCGCAGGAGCCGCAGCCGCACCGGGTGGGCCAGCGCGGACAGGGCGGTGGCCAGCTCCGTCCAGTCGCCGGCGAGCAGGTCGTCGACGGTGCGCCCGTACTGCCAGTCGTAGTGCTGGTCGGCGACGCGGACGGTGCCGGTGTAGAGCACGGCGCCAGCGCCGTCGGGCGGGAGTCGCTGCTTGAGCCCGTCGAGGGCCCAGAACGTGCCGGCGGGCGGGTGGGACGTCGCCGCCGCTGGCGGTGCCGTCGCCGCGTGCTCGGTCAACGCGGCGACCTGTGCCTCCAGTGCGGCGAGGCGCTCCTCCACATTCGTCATGCGTCGATATTACGCACATACGTATTTCCGTGCAAGACGACGCGGCGTCTTCACCGGGCGCGACACCGGCAAATACCGGCACCGCCCGCCAGGTGCACCGACAATGACCTGACCGACCCAGGGAGCGCCGATGAACCGACCTGTCGTGGTGGGCGTGGACGGATCCCCGTCCAGCCTCGTCGCCGCCGAGCACGCGGCCCGCGCCGCTCTGCTCCGACACCGACCGCTGCTCCTGGTCCACGGCTACCTGCACCCACTCGGGTACGGCGTGCCGCTCAACCCGTACGACCTCGGGGTGCCGGCGCCCACCGAGGAGGCGCAGCAGATGTTGGAGCGGACGGCGACCGACCTGGCCGACCGCTGGCCCGGCCTGCGTGTCGAGGTCCGTCAGGTCGCCGGCGGCCCGGGCGCCACCATGGTCGAGGAGTCCCGCCACGCCGACCTCGTCGTGGTCGGCAGCCGAGGGCACGGCGGGTTCGCCGGGCTACTGCTCGGCTCGGTCGGCGCGCAGGTGGCCGCGCACGCGCACTGCCCGGTGCTGGTGGTCCGCCCCGACGAGCAACCGATCCCGGTGGACGAGCCGGTGCTCGTCGGCGTGGACGGCTCCGAATCGTCCCGGCTCGCCGCCGGGTACGGCGCCGACGAGGCGGCGCTGCGCGACGTGCCACTGGTGCTCGTGCACGTCGGCCGACCCGACGGGGACCGGCCGGTGCCGGACGAGGTCGAGGAGTCGCAGGCCGCGCACCAGGCCGAGGCGGTGCGGCTGCTGGCCGAGGCGTCCGCCGCCGTCCGGGCCGACCATCCCGGTCTGGTGGTGCGGGAGCATCCGGTGCGGGCGGCCGGCGCGGCCCGGGGGCTCATCGAGGCGAGCGGTGGAGCGTCGCTGCTGGTCGTGGGCACCCGGGGCCGGCACGGGTTCGCCGGGCTGCTGCTCGGCTCGGTCAGCCAGGCGGCGATCCAGCACGCGCACTGCCCGGTCCTGGTCGCTCACCCGTACGACCGGGAGGGGTGACGTCGTCACCGCGGCCGAGCATCTGCAGGAAGTCGGTGGTGAGGGCGAACGGATCGGCGGGGCCGGTGGCCGGCAGCCGACGCTCGACCTGGTCGGCCAACTCCCCGGCGGCTCGCCTGATCCGGCCTCGCAGTGCGCCCTCGGCGGTGCCGCCGGACCAGTCCTCCGGGGCCGCGAACACCGTGGTGGGTACGACCACCGCCCGCAGGTAGGTGAACATCGGGCGGACGGCGTGCTCCAGGGCGAGCGAGTGCCGGGCGGTGCCACCGGTGGCGCCGAGCAGCACCGGCCGGTCGACCAGCGACTCGGCCTCCACCACGTCGAAGAAGGACTTGAACAGCCCGCTGTAGGACGCGTTGAAGATGGGCGTGACGGCGATGACGCCGTCAGCCCCGGTCACCGCGTCGAGGGCCTCGCGCAGTGCGGCCGGCGGGAACCCGGTGAGCAGGTTGTTCACCACGTCGTGGGCGTGCTCGCGCACGTCGACCACGCGCAGCTCGACCTCGGCGCCGCGCCGGACCAGCTCGTCGCGGGTCGCCCCGGCGAGCTGGTCGGCGAGCAGCCGCGTGGACGAGGGCTGACTCAGCCCCGCGGACACCACGGCCAGGGTCCGGCGTGTCATCGGGCCACCTCCGGCGCCTTGCCCGTCACGTCGTCGACGGCGTGGACGGTGCTGTCCTTGGCGCCGCCCGCCGCGGCGAGCAGCGAGGCGTGGGTGGGCGCCTCCGGCACGTGCGCCGGGCGCAGCGCCGCGAACTCCTTGCGCAACACCGGCACGACCTCCTCGCCGAGCAGGTCGAGCTGCTCGAGCACCGTCTTCAGGGGCAGCCCGGCGTGGTCCATGAGGAACAGCTGCCGCTGGTAGTCACCGACGTACTCCCGGAAGCCCAACGTACGGTCGATGACCTGCTGCGGGCTGCCCGCGGTCAGCGGGGTCTCCCGGCTGAACTCCTCCAGCGACGGCCCGTGCCCGTAGACCGGGGCGTTGTCGAAGTAGGGCCGGAACTCCCGGACCGCGTCCTGCGAGTTGCGCCGCATGAACACCTGCCCGCCGAGGCCGACGATGGCCTGGTCGGCGGAACCGTGGCCGTAGTGCGCGTACCGCTCCCGGTAGAGCCCGACCATCCGCTGGGTGTGCTCCTTGGGCCAGAAGATGTGGTTGGCGAAGAAGCCGTCACCGTAGTAGGCGGCCTGCTCGGCGATCTCCGGGCTGCGGATCGAGCCGTGCCAGACGAACGGGGGAACCCCGTCGAGCGGGCGCGGCGTCGAGGTGAACGACTGCAGCGGGGTGCGGTAGCGACCCTTCCAGTCGACCACGTCCTCGCGCCAGAGGCGGTGCAGCAGGTCGTAGTTCTCGATCGCGAGGGGGATGCCGGCGCGGATGTCCTTGCCGAACCACGGGTACACCGGCCCGGTGTTGCCGCGGCCCATCATCAGGTCCACCCGGCCGTCGGCGAGGTGCTGGAGCATCGCGAAGTCCTCGGCGATCTTCACCGGGTCGTTGGTGGTGATCAGCGTGGTCGCGGTGGACAGCAGCAGCCGCTCGGTACGTGCCGCGATGTGGCCGAGCATGGTGGTCGGCGACGAGGGCACGAACGGCGGGTTGTGGTGCTCGCCGGTGGCGAAGACGTCCAGGCCGACCTCTTCGGCCTTGAGGGCGATCGCGACCATCGCCTTGATCCGCTCATGCTCGGTCGGCTCCCGGCCGGTGGTCGGGTCGACCGTGACGTCGCCGACGGTGAAGACTCCGAACTGCATGACCAGCTCCTCGCGTGTCAACCGGGTCCCGTCGTGGTACCCGGACGCAGCCCACAACTTATTTGACGACGCAACTATTCCGTCGGCGGCAGGCACCGCAGTGGCGGCGGTCACTCCTCGCCTCCGCCCGCCCGGACCGGGTCAGCCTCCGGCGACCGAGGGCAGCACCCGCACCTCGGCACCGTCGCCGACCGGAGTGGACAGCCCGCCGGAGTGCCGCGCCGGGTGGGACACCATCGTGAAGCCGAAGTCGCTGGGCAGCCCGTCGGCGATCGAGGACCAGGTGCGGCCGTCGTCGTCGGAGCGGTAGACGCCGTGGTGGTTCTGCGCGTACAGCCGGTCGGGGTCGACCCCGTCCCGGGCGACCTTGTGCACGCACTGGCCGAACTCCGGCCACTCGTCGGGCAGGAAGTAGGCGCGGATGCCCGTGTTGGCCGGCGCCCAGCTCACCCCGGCGTCCTCCGAGCGGTAGACCCCACCGGTGGACATGGCGACCAGCAGCCGAGCCGGGTCGCGTGGGTGGGGCAACACCGTGTGCACGGCCTGACCACCGAAGCCGGCATCCCACTCCGGGCGGTGCGGATGGTCCCAGAGCGACCGGACCAGCTCGAAGCTGCGGCCGCCGTCGGTGGACCGGAACAGCGCCGACGGCTGGGCGCCGGCCCAGACGACGTCCGGCTCGTCGTGGCCGGCCGGCATCAGCTGCCAGACACGCTCCAGCGTGGTGTCGGTGTCGGCCGGAAAGGCGACCGGCGCGTGGTCGGGCTCGTCCCAGGAGGCACCGAGATCGTCGCTGGTGGCGACGCTGGGCCCGAAGTGTGAGCTGGTCACCCCGGCGAGCAGCCGCGGGGTGGGCCGACGCGTGTCGACCGCGACCGCGTAGACGCCGGTCATCGGGAAATGCGGGCCGCTGACCTCCCAGCTGCGCCGGCCGTCGGCGCTGCTGGCGAGAAACAACCCCTTGGCCGTGCCGATCGCGAGCAGCGTTGCCATGACGTCCTCCGAAGCCGTCGGCGAGCAGGTGGGGTGATTAGGCCACACCCCTGCGACAGATCTGCCAGGGCTCGCCGGGCCGCCCTCAGCGCCGGCTGCGAGGCACGTGTCGCCGGTAGGCGCTGACCGTCGGGTCGCCGTCGAGCCAGAACCGCCACGGCAGGTCGTGCGCACCCGTCACGCCGACCCGCGGCCCGGCGACCACCGCCTCCGCCGGCACCGGGCGCACCGGCGGACGCAACCGGACCGGCCCGTCACCGAGCAGATGGACGCCGTATGCCGCCCGGTCGATGCCGAGCGTCGCGCAGAGCCGGGCCGGACCACGGGCCAGGTCCACATCCCGACGAACGGCCGGTCGACGGGCCCGGGCCGTCTCCAGGCCGTCGACCACCTCCCCGGCGCGCAGCAGCACCGCGGCGGCCTCCCCCTCGACCCCGGTGACCACGTTCATGCACCAGTGCATCCCGTAGGTGAAGTAGACGTAGGCGTGCCCGGCCGGCCCGAACATCACCGCGTTGCGTGGCGTGCGCCCCCGGTGCGCGTGCGAGGCCGGGTCACCGGCCGTCCCGGCGTACGCCTCGACCTCGGTGATCCGGACGGTGACGTCGCCGGCCTCCAGTCGGCAGCCCAGCAGCCCGCGCGCGGCCGGCAGCAGCGGACCGGCGAGCAGCTCCGCCAGCGACGCCAGCTCGGCGTCGGCGGCGCGGTCACCAGGGAGTACGTCCATGACCATGACGGTACCCAGCGCCCGGTCCGAGCACCCACTCAGTTTTCAACAATCTGTTGACAATCTGTCGTTGATGAGCTGTGATCGGAGCATGACGACCGAGGACCCGTTCACCGCGCCGAACCCCGCCCGGGCCCGCGCCCACCGCACTCACGAGGCGCTGCGGCGGATCAGCGAACGGCACGCCGGCACCGGCGCCCAGCGGGGCCGCTGGGCACACCCGTACGTGCTGGACCCGTGGGAGGCGGTGGCCCTGGTCACCGCGCTGGCCGCGGGCGGAGCCGAGCGCGAGCCCACCGAGGAGCCGATCGACGGCGCCGACCTGACCGCCGCGCTGACCCTGCTGCCACATGTCCGCGCCGAGCTGGACGCCCTGGAGGCCGGGCTGCTGACACTGGCCCGCGACCGGGGCCTGACCTGGCAGGCCATCGCGTACGGGCTGGGCCTGGGCAGCGCACAGGCCGCCCGGCAGCGCTACGAACGGGTCGCCGCCCGATCCGCCGAGCAGACCGGCTGACCGCCACACCAACCCACGGTGGCCCGCCCGGCCGACCGGCATGCCACGTGCCGGCCGGGCGCGCAGACTGTGCGCACGACGATTCCGGGAGGCACGCATGGACCGCGCGGAGATGCTGGCGTACTGCCTGGCCAAGCCGGGAGCGTGGCTGGACCGGCCATGGGAGGGCGACGAGGTGGTCAAGGTCGGCAGCCGGATCTTCGCCTTCCTCGGCAACGGCGAGGGAAACCCGACGGTCGGCGTGAAGTGCGGCCCGACCCGCGAGATCGCCGACGAGTGGTTGCACCGCCACCCCGACGACGCGCGGGTGATGGCCTACATCGGGCGGTCCGGCTGGAACACGCTGCGCCTCGACGGCGGGATCGGCGAGGAGGAGCTCGCCGAGGCGGTCGACGGGTCGTACGACATGGTGGTGGCGAAACTCCCGAAGCGGGAGCGCCCGACGGCCTGAACCGACCGCGGCGCCGGCGGCGAGCCGCGCCGGCGCCACGGCGAGATCAGCGGGGTACGACCCGCTCCGTCGCCCACTCCCGCCAGCCGACCAGCTGGTCCGCCGCGGCGGCGAGCTGGTCGGCCACCGGGCCGGGGCCGGTGGAGCCGGGGGTGATCCGGGCCGCGAGGGCCGAACGGACCGAGAGCACGTCGCGCACCGACGGGTCGAGGTGTTCGCTGACCGCGGCCAGATCCGCGTCGGAGACCTCTTCCAGCTCGCACTCCCGGGCCGCGCAGAGCGCCACCAGCCGGCCGGTGATCTCGTGCGCGTCGCGGAACGGCACGCCCCTGCGGACCAACCAGTCGGCCACCTCGGTCGCCAGCGAGAAACCGACCGGGGCGGCGGCCACCAACCGGTCGACGCGGACGGTCATCGTGGAGATCATCCCGGCGAGGGCCGGCAGCAGCAGCTCCAGGGTGTCGACCGCGTCGAAGGCCGGCTCCTTGTCCTCCTGCATGTCCCGGTCGTAGGTCATCGGCAGGCCCTTGAGCATGGTGAGGACCGTCATCAGACCACCGAC
Organism: Micromonospora yongxingensis; assembly: GCF_052601155.1. Taxonomy (NCBI): domain Bacteria; kingdom Bacillati; phylum Actinomycetota; class Actinomycetes; order Micromonosporales; family Micromonosporaceae; genus Micromonospora; species Micromonospora yongxingensis. The sequence continues at coordinate 77,807 of NZ_JBQXEO010000027.1, read as the reverse complement.
CAGCCTGCCCGACTTGCCCCGCGCCAGCTCGGCGATGTCCGCGTTCTTCTTCTGCGGCATGATCGATGAGCCGGTGGCGAACGCGTCATCCAGCTCCACCCAGCCGAACTCGTGCGACGTCCAGAGCACGACCTCCTCGCCGAGCCGGGACAGGTGCACCCCGATCATGGCCGTGGTGAAGAGGAACTCGGCGACGAAGTCCCGGTCGGCGACGGCGTCCATCGAGTTGGCGAACGACGTGCGGAAGCCCAGCTCCTTGGCCACGGCCACCGGGTCCAGTGGCAGCCCGGAGCCGGCCAGCGCGCCCGCACCGAGCGGGCTGATCGCCGCCCGGTGGTCCCAGTCCCGCAGCCGCTCCAGGTCACGCAGCAGCGGCTGCACGTGGGCGAGCAGCCAGTGCCCGAAGGTGACCGGCTGGGCGTGCTGCAGGTGGGTCATGCCGGGCGCCGCGGTGTCGACGTGCCGCTCGGCCTGCTCGACCAGCGCCTCGGCCAGCTCCACCACCCGGCCGGCCACGCCACGGGCGTGGTCACGCAGGTACAGCCGCAGGTCCGTGGCGACCTGGTCGTTCCGGGACCGGCCGGCGCGCAGCTTGCCGCCGAGGCTGCCCAGCCGCTCCAGCAGCCCGCGCTCCAGCGCGGTGTGCACGTCCTCGTCGTCGACGGTGGGACGGAACGACCCGGAGGCGCAGGCGGCCTCCAGATCGTCCAGGGCGGCCAGGATCCGGCCCAGCTCCTCCGGGTTCAGCAGGCCGGCACCGGCCAGCACCCGGGCGTGCGCCCGGGAACCGGCGATGTCGTAGGGCGCGAGGCGCCAGTCGAACTGCACGCTCACCGACAACCGGGCCAGCGCCTCGGCGGGGCCGCCGGCGAACCGGCCACCCCACAGGCTCGTCCGGTTGGTGGCGGCGCTGTTCTCGGTGAGGCTCTTGTCGTCCACGCCGCCCATTGTGGGGGTCACTGGCCGGAGCCGCCCAGCCGGGCGTCCCGCGCGGCGGCCATCCGACTCGGCAGGCCCCACAGCTGCACGAAGCCCTTCGCCAGGGACTGGTCGAAGGTGTCGCCGGTGTCGTAGGTGGCCATCCCGAAGTCGTAGAGGCTCGCCTCGGAGCGCCGACCGGTGACGGTGGCCCGCCCACCGTGCAGGGTCATCCGCACCTCGCCGCTCACGTGCCGCTGCGCGTCGTCGATGAACGCGTCCAGCGAGTCCTTCAGGGGCGAGAACCACAGGCCGTCGTAGACCAGCTCACCCCAGCGCTGGTCGACACCCTTCTTGAACCGGGCGAGGTCCCGTTCCACGGTGACCGCCTCCAGCTCCTGGTGCGCGGTGATCAGCGCGATCGCGCCGGGCGCCTCGTACACCTCGCGGCTCTTGATGCCGACCAGCCGGTCCTCGACCATGTCGAGCCGGCCGACACCCTGCGCGCCGGCACGCCGGTTCAGCTCCAGGATCGCCTGGTACGGGGTGACCGTCTCGCCGTCGATCGCCACCGGCACGCCGGCCTCGAAGGTGATCACGATCTCGTCGGCGTCGCGGTCCTGCGCCGGGTCGGCCGTGTACGAGTACAGATCCTCGATCGGGGCGTTCCAGATGTCCTCCAGGAAGCCGGTCTCCACCGCGCGACCCCACAGGTTCTGGTCGATGGAGTACGGCGACTTCGCCGACACGTCGATCGGCAGCCCCTTCTCCTCCGCGAAGGCGATGGCCTTGTCCCGCGTCCACGCGAAGTCCCGCGCCGGCGCGATGATCTTCAGGTCGGGGGCGAGCGCGTTCAGGCCCACCTCGAACCGGACCTGGTCGTTGCCCTTGCCGGTGCAACCGTGCGACACGATCGTCCCGCCGTGCTTGCGCGCCGCGGCGACGAGGTGCTTGACGATCAGCGGCCGGGACAGCGCCGAGACCAGCGGATAACGGTCCATGTAGAGGGCGTTGGCCCGGATGGCCGGCAGGCAGTAGTCGGCGGCGAACTCGTCGCGCGCGTCGACCACCTCGGACTCGGCGGCGCCGCAGTCCAGTGCGCGCTGCCGGATGGCGTCGAGATCCTCGCCGCCCTGCCCGACGTCGACCGCCACCGCGATCACCTCGGCGCCGGTCTGCTCGGCCAGGTAAGGAATGGCGACGGAGGTGTCCAGCCCTCCGGAGTACGCCAGGACGACCCGCTCGGTCATGGTGTGGTGCTCCCTTCAACGTTGTCTTCCCCGCGGGCCCAACCGGCGAGCTTGTCGCCGAGTGCGGCCCCGCCGACGGCCTCACGGGCCACGACGAGGATGGTGTCGTCGCCGGCGATGGTGCCGACGACCTCGGGCAGGCCCGCTCGGTCCAACGCGCTGGCCAGGTATTGGGCTGCGCCCGGCGGGGTACGCAGCACGGCGATGTTGCCGCTGGAGTCGACCCCGTTGAGCAGCTCACGCAGCAGCCGCACCAGCCGGGCGGGTGCCGCCTCGGCGTCGCGCAGCGGCCGGTGGCCGTCCTCGGGGATCAGGTAGACCGCCGGCCCGTCGCCGCCGCGCACCTTGACCGCGCCCAGCTCGTCCAGATCCCGCGAGAGGGTGGCCTGGGTGACCGCGACGCCGTCGCTGGCCAGCAGGTCGGCCAGTTCGGTCTGCGAGCGGACCGCCTTGTCGCGGATCAGCTCGACGATCCGGGCGTGCCGGGCGGCGCGGGTCAGCGGGGCGGTCACAGGACTGGCCCTTCGTTCGCGGCGCCCAGCAGGAACGTCAGCAGCGCCTTCTGGGCGTGCAGCCGGTTCTCGGCCTGGTCGAAGACCGCGCTCTGCGGGCCGTCGAGCACCTCGTCGGTGATTTCCTCGCCGCGGTGTGCGGGCAGGCAGTGCAGCACGATCGCGTCCGGCGCGGCCTGGCCGAGCAACTCCTTGTTGACCTGGTAGGGAAGGAACGGGGTGATCCGGTCCAGCCCGTCGTCCTCCTGCCCCATCGAGGTCCAGGTGTCGGTGGCCAACACGTCGGCGTCGCGTACCGCCTGGCCCGGGTCGGTCAGCACCCGCACCGACCCGCCGGTGCCGGCGGCGATCTCCGCCGCCCGGTCCACCACGGCCTGGTCCGGCGCGAAGCCGGTCGGCCCGGCGATCCGCACGTGCATCCCGGCCGTCACGCCGGCCAGCAGGTACGACTGCGCCATGTTGTTGCCGCCGTCGCCCACGTAGGTCAGGGTGCGGCCGGCCGTGCCGCCGCACCGCTCGCGGACGGTCAGCAGGTCGGCGAGCAGCTGGCAGGGGTGGAAGCCGTCGGTGAGCGCGTTGATCACCGGCACGCTCGCGCCGGCCGCCACCTCGGCGATCCGGTCGTCGCCGTGGGTGCGCAGCACGATGGCCGCGACGTAGCGGGACAGCACCCGCCCGGCGTCGGCCAGCGTCTCGCCCCGGCCGAAGTGGGTGACCTGGGTGTCCACCACGAGGGGGTGGCCGCCCAGCTCGGCGATGCCGGCGTCGAACGAGATCCGGGTGCGCAGGCTCTGCTTGTCGAAGAGCACCGCCACCGAGCGCGGCCCGGCCAGCGGCCGGTGGCCGAACCGGTCGGCCTTCATCCGCTCCGCCAGGTCGAGCACGGTGGACTGCTCGGCGGGCGAGAGGTCGTCGTCGCGCAGGAAGTGCCGGGTCATGGGGTCGTTCCCGTCGTGGTCGCGATGGTCGGCGTCGAGATCCGGCCGGCGGCGGCGGGAGCGGCCGCGTCCAGGGCCGCGGGCAGCGCGGCGAGGAAGGCGTCCGCCTGGGCGGTGGTGAGGATCAGCGGCGGGGCGAGCCGGACCACGCCCGGCTGCACCGCGTTGACCAGGAAACCGGCCTCGCGCAGCGCCTCGGACAACACCGGCGCCACGGGCGCGGTGAGCGCCACACCGAGCAGCAGTCCGGCACCCCGCACCTCGGCGACCAGCGGGTGGTCCAGCGCCTCGATGCCGCGCCGCAGCCGCTCGCCGACCCGCTTGACGTGGTCGAGCAGCCCTTCGTTGGCAATGGTCGCCACCACGGCCAGCGCCGCGGCGCAGCTCACCGGGTTGCCACCGAACGTGGTGCCGTGCGAGCCCGGGGTGAGCAGGTCGGCGGCCGGACCGAAGGCCAGCGTGGCACCGAGCGGCAGACCGCCGCCCAGCCCCTTGGCCAGCGTCACCACGTCCGGCTCCACACCCTCGGCCTGGTGGGCGAACCAGTGCCCGGTACGACCGATGCCGGTCTGCACCTCGTCGAGCACCAGCAGCGCGCCGCGCCGGGCGGTGATCTTCCGCGCCGCGGCGAGGTAGCCGGCCGGCGGTACGACCACGCCGCCCTCGCCCTGGATCGGCTCCAGGATGACCATGGCGGTGGCGTCGGTGACCGCCGCGTCGAGGGCGGCGACGTCGCCGTAGTCGACGTGGGTCACGTCGCCGGGCAACGGGCGGAAGGGGTCGGCCTTGGCCGGCTGGCCGGTCAGCGCGAGAGCGCCCATGGTGCGGCCGTGGAAGCCGCCCCGGGTGGCGACGACGTGGCTGCGGCCGGTCCGCCGGGAGAGCTTGAACGCCGCCTCGTTGGCCTCCGCGCCGGAGTTGGCGAAGAAGACCCGACCGGGCCGGCCGGCGAGCGCCAACAGCAGCTCGGCCAGCGCGACCGCCGGCTCGGCGACGTAGAGGTTGGAGACGTGCCCGAGGGTGGCGACCTGCTTGGAGACGGCGGCCACGATGGCCGGGTGGGCGTGGCCGAGGGCGTTCACCGCGATGCCGCCCACCAGGTCCAGGTACTCCCGGCCCACGTCGTCGACCACGACCGCGCCGGCGCCGGAGACCAGGGCCAGCGGCGGGGTGCCGTAGTTGTCCATCATGGACTGTTCCCAGCGCTGCACCAGCGTGCTCATGACGCGACCGACCCTTCCGTGCTCGCGACTGCGGGGCTCGCAGGCTCACTTCTCGGGCTCACGACCATCGTTCCGAACCCTTCCGAGGTGAAGACCTCCAGCAACGTGGAGTGCGCCACCCGACCGTCGACGACGTGCGCGGCGGGCACTCCCCCGGCCACCGCCCGCAGGCACGCCTCCATCTTCGGCACCATCCCCGACTCCAGGCCGGGCAGCAGCTTCGCCAGGTCGTCCGTGCTGATCTCGGAGATCAGGCTGGTGGTGTCCGGCCAGTCGGCGTACAGGCCGGCCACGTCCGTGAGCACCACCAGCTTGCGGGCCCGCAACGCCACGGCCAGCGCGGCGGCGGCGGTGTCCGCGTTGAGGTTGTGCAGCACACCGTCGGCGTCCGGCGCCACCGTGGAGATCACCGGGATCCGACCGGCCGCGATCAGGTCGGTCACCGCCGACACGTCGACCGACTCGACGTCGCCGACCTGGCCGACGTCGACCGGCAGCCCGTCCACGTACGCCGGACGGCGCACCGCGGTGAACAGCCGGGCGTCCTCACCGGAGAGACCGACGGCGAACGGGCCGTGCGAGTTGATCAGACCGACCAGCTCCCGCCCCACCTGCCCGACCAGCACCATCCGGACCACGTCCATCGCCTCGGCGGTGGTCACCCGCAGGCCGCCCCGGAACTCGCTGGCGATCCCGAGCCGACCCAGCATGGCCGAGATCTGCGGGCCGCCGCCGTGCACCACCACGGGCTTGAGACCGGCGTAGCGCAGGAAGACCATGTCGGCCGCGAACGCCCGCTGCAGTCCGGGGTCGGTCATGGCGTTGCCGCCGTACTTGACCACCACCGTCGAGCCGGAGAACCGCGCCAGCCAGGGCAGCGCCTCGATCAGGGTCTCCGCCTTGCCCTGGGCGCGGGTGAGATCGGTGCTGAGGCTCATGTGGAGTACGCCGAGTTCTCGTGCACGTACGCGTGGGACAGGTCGTTGGTCCAGATCGTCGCGGCCGCCGTGCCGGCGTGCAGATCGATCCGGATGGTCGCGTCGCGGCCGGTCAGGTCGACCTTCGAGCGGTCCTCGGCGGCGGCGCCGGCCCTGCACACCCACACCCCGTTGACGGCCACGTCCACCTCGTCCGGCTCGAACGCCGCCGCCGTGGTGCCGACGGCGGCGAGGATCCGGCCCCAGTTGGGGTCGTTGCCGAACAGTGCCGTCTTGACCAGGTTGTTGCGGGCCACCGACCGGCCCACCTCGACCGCGTCGTCCTCGTCGGCCGCGCCGACCACGTCGATGGCGATCTGCTTGGTGGCGCCCTCGGCGTCGGCGAGCAACTGCTGGGCGAGGTCGTGACAGGCCGCGGTGACCGCGGCGGTCAGCTCGGCCGGAGTCGGCTCGATGCCGCTCGCGCCGCTGGCCAGCAGCAGCACCGTGTCGTTGGTGGACATGCAACCGTCGGAGTCGACCCGGTCGAAGCTGACCCGGGTGGCCGCGCGCAGCGCCTCGTCCAGGGTCTCCGGCCCGGCCACCGCGTCGGTGGTCAGCACGCAGAGCATCGTGGCCATCCCCGGCGCGAGCATCCCCGCGCCCTTGGCCATGCCGCCGACCGTCCAGCCGCTGCCCCGGGCCACCGTGGTCTTCGGCCGGGTGTCCGTGGTCATGATGGCCTCGGCGGCGGCCGTGCCGCCGTCGCGGGACAGCCCCCGGATCGCCGAGCGGACGCCGGGCAGCAGCTTCGGCATCGGCAGCCGCTCACCGATCAGCCCGGTGGAGCAGACCGCGACCTCGCCGGCGCCGAGGATCAGCCGTGGGCTGACCGAGGTCAGGGCGGCGGCCGTGTGCTCGGCGGTGGCGTGGGTGTCCTGGAAGCCGGCCGGGCCGGTGCACGCGTTGGCGCCACCGGAGTTGAGCACCACCGCGCGGACCACACCGCCGCGTACGACCTGCTGCGTCCAGCGCACCGGCGCGGCCTTGACCCGGTTGGTGGTGAAGACCCCGGCGACCCCGGCGTCCGGGCCGTCGTTGACCACCAGCGCGACGTCGGCGTCGCCGCTGGCCTTCAGGCCGGCGGCCACGCCGGAGGCCCGGAACCCCCGTGGGGTGGTGACGCTCACGGTGCGATCCCCCAGACCGACAGGCCGGTCGTCTCCGGCAGGCCGAGCATCAGGTTGGCGTTCTGGACGGCCTGGCCGGCGGCACCCTTGCCCAGGTTGTCCAGTGCGCTGAGCACGATCAGGCGGCCGGAGTCGACGTCGACGGTGGCCTGCAGGTGGCAGGAGTTCGAGCCCAGCGTGGCGGCGGTGTGCGGCCACCGGCCCTCCGGCAGCACGTGCACGAACGGCGCGTCCGCGTACGCCCGCGCCAGCACCTCCTGCGGGTCGACGCCGCGTGCCGGCGCCGCGGTGACCGTGGCCAGGATGCCGCGCGGCATCGGCGCCAGGATCGGGGTGAGCGACAGGCCGGTCGCGCCGGTGGCCTGCTTGATCTCCGGTACGTGCTGGTGGGTGCCCACCCGGTACGGCGACAGGTCCCCCATCACCTCGCTGCCCAGCAGGTGCGGCTTGGCCGCCCGCCCCGCGCCGGAGGTGCCGGAGGCGGCGACCACCACCACGTCGGCGGGGCTGGCCGCACCGGCGGCAATCAGCGGCGCGAGCGCCAGGGTGATCGCGGCGGCGTAGCAGCCGGTGTTCGCCACCCGGGTGGCGCCGGCGATCAGCTCCCGCTGGCCGGGCAGCTCGGGCAGGCCGTAGGTCCACTGGCCGGCGTGCGTGCCGCCGTAGTAGTGCGCCCAGGCGTACGGGTCGGCGAGCCGGTGGTCGGCGCCGAGGTCCACGATCCGGACCTCGGGCGGCAGTTGGGAGGCGAGGGCCGCCGACTCGCCGTGCGGCAGGGCGAGGAAGACCAGGTCCGCGTCGGCCAGGGTCGTCGGGTCGGTCTCGGCGAGCACCAGGTCCAGGCCGGTGAGCTGCGGGTGCACGACGTCGAGGCGGTGCCCGGCCTGGCTGTGCGCGGTGGCAGCGACCAGGTCGAACTCCGGGTGCCCGGCGACCAGGCGCAGCAGCTCGCCCCCGGCGTAGCCGCTCGCTCCGGCGACCGCGACTCGGATTCCCATACTCACCTCCGCATGACTATGCAGCGAAGGTTAGCAGCGTTGATCAGCCATTGCAACTTCATGCAGTCGGATGCATGGAGATGAGGCAGTGGTCCTGCCCACACGAAACGAGCGTGTCCCCCGTCGGAAGCCGACGGAGGACACGCCCGTGTCAGATCGCCTCAGGCGCCGCGCAGGGTGGCCCCGACCCGTTCCGCCGCCACAGCGACCGCCGCGTCCCGGGCGGCCACCGCCTCCTCGACGGTCAGTGTCCGGTCCTGCGCCCGGAAGGTGAGCTTGTACGCCAACGACCGGCGACCCGCACCGAGCTGCTCACCGGAGTACACGTCGAACAGCCGCACGTCCTCCAGCAGCTCGCCGGCGCCCGCCTCCAGCGCCCGGCGCACCTGCTCCGCCGGCACCGAGTCGTCCACCACCAGGGCCACGTCGATCAGAGCCGGCGGGAAGCCGGAGACCGCCGGGGCGGGCGCCACCGGGGCGGACGGCACCGCGTCGAGGTTCAGCTCCATCGCAGCGGTACGGCGGGGCAGCTCCAGCGCCGCCACCACCGCCGGGTGCAGCTCACCGGCGTGTCCGACGACCGTGCCGTTGACCAGCACCTCGGCGCAGCGGCCCGGGTGCCACGGCGCGTACTCGGCGGCGCGTACCTCGACCCGCTCGGCCGGAACGCCGGCGGCGTCCAGCACGTCGCGGGCCGCCTCGATCGCGTCCGCCCAGCCGGCCGGCCGACCCGGACCCCACCAACCGGCGGGGTCGAGGTCACCGGTCAGCACCACCGCGACGTGCACCGGCTGCGCCGGCACCACCGCGTCGGCGGCCGCGAACTCCGCGTCGGTGGGGCGCCGGTCCACGCCCATCGCCGGCGGGCTGCCCGCCCCCACGCGCGGGTGGAAGACCGCCCCGATCTCGTAGAGCGCGAAGTCGCGCAGGCCCCGGCCGAGGTTGCGCTTGAGGATGCCCAGCAGCGGGCCGAGCAGCGTGGTACGCAGCAGCGGCTCCTCCTCGGACAGCGGATTGGCCAGCCGCACCGCCTGCCGGCGCGGGTCGTCGGCCGGCAGGCCGAGCAGGTCGGCCAGCTCCGACGACACGAACGGGTGCGCGAGAACCTCCACGTACCCCCGTTCGGCCAGCGACCAGGCGATCGTCCGGCGCCGGCGCTGACGGAAGGTCAGCCCACGGCCGGGCGGCGCGGTCGGCAGCACCGACGGCACCCGGTCGTACCCGTCGAGGCGGACCACCTCCTCGACCAGGTCGGCCGGGTCGGTCAGGTCGCGCCGCCAGGTCGGCGGGGTGACGCTGAGCGCCACCCCGGCGCCGCTGGCCATGCCCACCGAACCCGGGTCCTCGGCCAGCCGGTCCGCGCCCTGCGCGACCGTGCAGCCGACCCGCTCCAGCAGGGCGACCACCCGCGCCGGCGGGTACTCGACCCCGATCCGCCGGGTCGGGAGATCCGCCGGCAGGGTGATCGGGGTACGCGGCCGGACGTGGTCGAGGTCGAGGATCTCCTCACCCGCGGCGCCGCCGCCGTGTTCGGTGAGCAGCCGCACGGCCCGCTCCAGCGCGACCAGCGGCAGGGCCGGGTCGACGCCCCGCTCCCAGCGCTTCGCGGCCTCGCTGAACAGCTTGTGCCGGCGGGCGGTCCGCCCGACCATCGCCGGGTCCCAGTGGGCCGCCTCGAAGAGCACGTCGGTGGTGCCGGCGACGACCTCGCTGGTCTCACCGCCCATCACCGCGGCGAGCGAGATCGGCACGCCGGCGCCCTCTCCCGCGAGCGGGTTGGGGATTCCGGCATCGCAGATGACCATGTCGTCGGTGGCGAGCACCCGCTCGACCCCGTCCAGGGTGGTCAGCCTCTCCCCCGGCTCGGCCCGCCGGACCACCAGCTGCCCGACGATCCGGTCGGCGTCGAAGGCGTGCATCGGCTGGCCCAGCTCGAGCATCACGTAGTTGGTGATGTCAACCGGCAGCGAGATGCTGCGGATGCCGGCCGTGACGAGCCGCCGCTGCATCCACGACGGGGTGGGCGCGTTCGGGTCGACGCCACGGACCAGGCGGGCGGCGAACCGGTCACAGCCGACCGTGTCGCGCACCTCCACCGGGTACGCCGGCTCGGCCGTGCCGCCCGGAGCCGGCACCAGGGCCGGGTCGCGCAGCGGCACGTCGAACGCGTGCGACAGCTCCCGGGCCAGGCCGCGCAGGCTCAGCGCGTACCCCCGGTCCGGGGTGATGTCCAGCTCCAGCACCACGTCGTCGAGGCCGACCACCGGCCGCGCGTCGTCACCCGGCTTGGCCGCCACGTCGGGCGGCAGCACGATGATGCCCGAGTGGTCGTCGCCCAGGCCCAGCTCCTTCGCCGAGCAGATCATGCCGGCGGAGTTGTGCCCGTACGTCTTGCGGGCGCCGATGGCGAAGCCGCCGGGCAGCACACCGCCGGGCAGGATCACCACCACCCGGTCGCCGGGGGCGAAGTTGCGCGCTCCACACACGATCTCCTGCGGCTCGCCCGTGCCGTTGGCGTCACCCACGTCGACCCGGCAGAACCGGATCGGCTTCTTGAAGCCGGTGAGCTCCTCGATCTCGCGCACCTCGCCGACGACCAACTGGCCGGTGACGGACTCCCGCAGGTCCTGGACGGAGTCGACCTCGATGCCGAGGTCGACCAGCGCCTGCTCCAGGTCACCGGTGGGCAGGTCGGCGGGGAGGTCGACGTACTCCCGCAGCCAACTGACAGAAACTCGCATGACTTCAGACCACCGTTCCCGTGTCTCGTACCCGCATCGCCTACGCCCCGGTCCCGAGCGCGCGGCTGAACCGCACGTCGCCCTCGAAGAGATGGCGGATGTCGCCGACCCCGTGCCGGACCATCAGGGTCCGGTCGATGCCCATGCCGAAGGCGAACCCGGAGTAGACCTCCGGGTCCACGCCGCAGGCGCGCAGCACCCGCGGGTTGACCATTCCGCAGCCACCCCACTCGACCCACTGGGGGCCGTCGCGGTGCTCCGGGAACCAGACGTCGAACTCCGCCGACGGCTCGGTGAACGGGAAGTAGTGCGGCCGCCACCGGGTCTTCGCCTCCGGCCCGAAGATCGCCCGGGCGAAGTGGTCGAGGGTGCCGCGCAGGTGGGCCATCGTGATGCCCTTGTCCACGACGAGGCCCTCCGCCTGGTGGAAGACCGGGCTGTGCGTGGCGTCCACCTCGTCGGTGCGGTAGACGCGGCCCGGGCAGATCACGTAGATCGGCGGCTTGCGGCTGAGCATGGTGCGGGTCTGCACGTTCGACGTGTGCGTCCGCAGCACCAGACCGGAACCCTCCGGTGCGATGTGGAACGTGTCCATCAGCCCGCGCGCCGGGTGGTCGGCGGGGATGTTCAACGCGTCGAAGTTGACCCACTCCAGGTCGACCTCGGGACCTTCGGCCACCTCGTAGCCCATCCCGATGAAGAGGTCGCTGATCGACTCCATCAGGGTGCTCAGCGGGTGCCGGGCGCCGCGTGGGCGCCGGTCGTACGGCAGGGTGACGTCCACCCGCTCCTCGACCAGCACCCGCTCGGCCTGCTCGCGCTCCAGCACCTCGGAACGGTCGGCGTAGGCGGTCTCGATCGCCCGGCGGGCCTCGTTGACCCGCTTGCCGGCGTCGGACTTGGCGGCGGGTGGCAGCGCGCCGATCTCCCGACGCGCCAACGAGACCGGAGACCGGTCACCGAGGTGCGCGGGGCGTAGCGCGGTCAGCGCGTCCGGGTCGGCGGCGGCCGTGAACGCCTTCGTGGCGTCGGCGACGGCCTCGGCCAGGGCGGCCGGGTCGAGCAGGGCGACCTGCTTCGGGTCGTACGGATCGTTGCGGTAGCTCATGGCGTACGGGCACTCCCTCACGGCGGCGCCAGCCCTCACCGGGGCGGCGAAGCGAGTCTACGGACGCGCGGCTGCGCCGCAGCCCGCCGGTAGGAGTTGCGCAGGGAGCAGGTCAGACCCGCCGCCCGCCGACACCGGCGGGCTGGCTAAACGAACGCCGTGGCGCGTTCATGGACGGACGATCTCCCCTGCTGTCAGTCGCGCCGGAGGCGGTCACCCTCAGCGCTGCGCTCTCGCTGAAGCGTACAGGCAGACCGCGGCGGCGGCAGCCAGGTTCAGGCTCTCCGCGCGCCCGTACAGCGGCACCCGTACCCGGGCATCGGCGGCGGCGGTCAGCTCCTCGGGCAGACCGTGCGCCTCGGAGCCGAACAGCCATGCGGTGGGCCCGACGAGCCGGCCGTAGTCGGTCAGGTCGTCCAGGTCGCTGTCGCCGTACCCCGTGGTGGCGAAGATCGACAGCCCGGCGGCGCGCAGCGCGTCGACCACCTCGACCGGGTCGGCGGCGCGGACCACGTCGACGTGGAACAGGCTGCCGGCGGAGGCCCGCACACACTTGCCGTTGTACGGGTCGACGGCCTCGCCGGCGAAGACCACCGCGCCCGCTCCGGCGGCGTCGGCGGTACGCAGCACCGTTCCGGCGTTGCCCGGGTCACGGATCTCGGCGAGCACCGCCACCAGCCGGGGCGCACCCGCGAGGGCCTGCTCCAAGGGCACGTCCAGGTGCCGGCAGACGGCGACCAGCCCCTGCGGGGCGACGGTCTCGGCCAGCGCGGCGAGCCCCTCGTCGGTCACCTCGGAGACCGGCACGTCGGCCCGGGCCGCGACAGCGGCCAGCTCCGGGTGACGGTCGAGGGCGGTGGGCGTACCGAACAGTTCGGTGACCACCCCGGGCCGGGCCAGCGCCTCGCGGACCGCCTGCGGCCCCTCGGCCAGGAAACGGCCGGTGGCCTCGCGGTCCCGGCGGCGCTGCAGGCGGCGGGCGGCGACAACCCTGGGTGTACGCGGGGTGAAGGCCATGGTTGGTGGTCCTCCGGCACGATCGAGGCGCCCCCCGGACGGCAGTGCCGACACGGGAGACGCCTCGCTCTTGTGCGCGGGGATCAGGCGGCCTGGGCCGCCGCGCCGCCGGTGCCCTCGGCCGCGACCGCGGCCCGGGCCAGCTCGACGATCGCCGCGAAGGCGGCGGCGTCGTTGACAGCCAGGTCGGCCAGGATCTTGCGGTCGACCTCGATGCCGGCCAGACGCAGGCCCTGGATCAGGCGGTTGTAGGTCATCCCGTTGGCCCGGGCGCCCGCGTTGATCCGCTGGATCCACAGCTGCCGGAAGTCGCCCTTGCGGTCACGACGGTCCCGGTAGGCGTACTGCATCGAGTGCAGCACCTGCTCCTTGGCCTTGCGGTACAGCCGGGAGCGCTGACCGCGGTAACCGCTCGCGGTCTCCAGCAGGGTACGACGCTTCTTCTGGGCGTTCACAGCCCGCTTGACGCGTGCCATCTCAACTCCTTATTACGTAAAGGTGGCGCGCGTCAGCGGCCGAGCAGCTTCTTGATGCGCTTGACGTCGGCCTTGGCCAGCACGACCGTGCCGGTCAGCCGGCGGGTCTGGGTGGAGGGCTTCTTCTCCAGGTTGTGGCGGAGGCCAGCCTGCTGGGCAACGATCTTGCCCTTGCCGGTGACCTTGACCCGCTTGCCCATACCCGTGTGGCTCTTCATCTTCGGCATGTGGAACGTCTCTCCCCTGTTACTCGCCGCTGGTGTCGGCGGCGGTGCCGGTGCTACCGGCTGCTGCGGTCTCGCCGGCCGCCGCGGTCTCATCGGCTTCCGGAGCGGACTCGTCCGCTGCCCGGTCCCGAGGTGCACCGCGGGACGCCGTAGCGGCGACCGCGGAGGCCTTGACGGCCCGATGCGGAGCGAGAACCATGATCATGTTTCGGCCGTCCTGCTTCGGAGCGGCCTCGACGTATCCCAGGTCCGTGATCTCGGATTCGAGCCGGCGCAGGAGCCGGTAACCCAGCTCCGGGCGGCTCTGCTCGCGACCGCGGAACATGATCGTCACCTTGACCTTGTCGCCCGCCTTGAGGAACCGCACCACGTGACCCTTCTTGGTCTCGTAGTCGTGCGGGTCGATCTTCGGACGGAGCTTCATTTCCTTGATGACGGTCTGCTGCTGGTTACGCCGCGCTTCGCGCGCCTTGAGTGCGCTCTCGTACTTGAACTTGCCGAAGTCCATGAGCTTGCACACCGGCGGGCGCGCCATCGGCGCAACCTCGACCAGGTCCAGATCGACGTCCGCGGCCAGCTGAAGGGCGCGCTCCAGTGGGACGATGCCCACCTGCTCACCCTCGGGGCCGACCAGTCGGACCTCACGTGCCCGGATCTGCTCGTTCACGCGTGGTTCGACGCTGATGGGGCCTCCTCGAGTCGTTTCTGCTTTCTTGCCGACCCCGCGGCTCCCGGGTGGGAACCGACCCGGAAAGCAGAAGGCCCCGGCGCATGCCAGGGCCCGCTCGACCGGTCGGCACGATCACAGGATCGCGCATCCGGCGCCGGGACGTGCCCGGAACCGGGGACCGGACCCGGCCACCGTGGCGGCGACTCGGGTGGGAGCAGGCGCTCCGCTTTCGTGGCTGTCTGCTCGCACGCGGAGACAGCCTGGTCGACTCGACAACACTACACCGCCGCCCCGGCCACCCCCAAACCGGGCACGGGTGCCCGCTGATCCGCGCACTTTCGGTGACGGTGCTGTCTCACGGCGCTCGGAGGCAGCACCTTCGGCGATGGTGCGCGGATCTTGCTGAGGCTCTGGCGCGACCGGGCGGGTCGGACGGCCCGGTGCGGCGCGGTGCGGTCAGCGGCCGGTGGCGCGCTCGGCGAGGCGGGCCTGGTGCGCGTCGTGCAGCCGGCGCAGCGCGCGGACCCCCTCGACGGCCAGTTCCTTGTCGGCGGCCTGCAGCGCGACCATCGGCAACAGGTCGTCGTCGTGCAGTTCGAGACTGGCCCACGGGGCGCCCCGGTCGAACCGGACTCCCCGTACGACCTCCCAGGGCAGCTCGTACGACCCGATGATGTTGCGCACCCGGACACCACGCGCATCGGCCTCGACGCGGGGGCGGGTGAACAGCAGGAAGCCCAGCGCGCCGAAGATGCCCAGACCGATCATGGCGATCTGGTCGCCGCGCTGGAAGCTGCCGTAGCCGTCGCCGGTGGGACCGCTCAACGAGGTGGCCACCAGAGCGAAGACCACCACCAGCGCGACCGCCGCGGACCAGCAGACCACCCGGATGCGGCGGGGCTTCAGGCGGACCAGCTCGGTTTCACTCACCCCACCAGTTTGCCACCCACCCTCGCCCCGCAAGCGCACCACCCGCCGCACCACCGCGCCGCACCGTTGCGGCGCCGCACCGCGCGAGCTCCTGCTCGATCCAGGATCCAGTGGCCTCGGCAGCGAGGGAAGCCACTGGATCCGTGATCGAGCGTGATCTTGCGCGCCGGGGCGTGACCGTCGCGCACCGCCCGACGGACGGCAGAGGTCAGAGGCGGCAGGCGTGGATGTTGGTGACCAGGATGGCCCGGGCGCCGATCTCGTACAGCTCGTCCATGATCCGGTGCACGTCGTCGCGGAGGACCATGGCCTGCACCGCCACCCAACCCTCGCGGTGCAGCGGCGACACGGTGGGCGACTCGATGCCCGGGGTGAGCCCGCTGGCCCGGTCGAGCAGACCGGCCGGCACGTCGTAGGCGAGCATCACGTAACGGCGGGCCACCAGCACACCGTGCAGGCGGCGCAGCAACTGCTCGGCCTGCGGGTGCGCCGGCGCGTCGGTGCGACGCACCAGCACCGCGGAGGACCGCAGCAGCGGCTCGCCGAAGACGACGAGGCCGGCCTGGCGCAGGGTGGCGCCGGTCTCCACCACGTCGGCGATGACGTCGGCGACGCCGAGGCGTACGGCGTTCTCCACCGCGCCGTCGAGGCGGATCACGTCGGCCTTCACGCCCACCTCGCCGAGGTGCCGCTCGACCAGGCCCGGGTACGCGGTGGCGATCCGGTGCCCGCCCAGGTCCTGCACGGAGGCGATGTCGTCGGGGCGGGCGGCGAAGCGGAAGGTGGCCCGCCCGAAGGCGAGGTCGACGACCTCCTCGGCCGGCGCGGCCGAGTCGATCAACAGGTCCCGGCCCGTGATACCCAGGTCGAGGTCACCCGAGCCGACGTAGGTGGCGATGTCCTTGGGGCGCAGGTAGAAGAATTCGACGTCGTTGGCCTCGTCCCGGCAGATGAGGTCCTTGGGGTCGGTGCGCTGGCGGTAGCCCGCCTCGCGCAGCATCTGGGCGGCCGGCTCGGCCAGGGTGCCCTTGTTGGGAATGGCGACACGCAGCATGACGGAGTGCTCCTTCGATCGCGGATCTGATCAACGGGTGGGGGCACTCACAGATGTCGGTAGACGTCCTTGAGCTCGAGACCGCTGGCGAGCATCAGCACCTGGACCTGGTAGAGCAGCTGGGAGATCTCCTCGGCGGTACGCTCCGGCCCCTCGTACTCGGCGGCCATCCACGACTCGGCCGCCTCTTCGACGACCTTCTTGCCGATGAAGTGCACCCCCTTGTCCAGGGCGGCGACGGTGCCGGAGCCCGGGGTGCCGGCGGCGGCCTTGGCCTGCAGCTCGGCGAACAACTCCTCGAACGTCTTCACGGAACCCGATTCTTCCAGTCCGTCGGTCAGCCGCCGAAGCCGACCCGCTGGCCGTTGTGCGCCAGCGTCCGGACGGCCAGCGCGGCGTCGAGGGCGGCGACGGTCGCCGACCAGCCCTTGTCCTCCGCGGAACCGGGCAGACCGGCCCGGTCGCGGGCCTGCTCGATGGTCTCCACGGTGAGCACACCGTGCGCCACCGGCTTGCCCTCGTCGAGGGCGACGCGGGTCAGCCCGTCGGTGACGGAGCGGCAGACGTAGTCGAAGTGCGCGGTGGCGCCTCGAACGACCACGCCGAGCGCCACCACCACGTCGCAGCGGCGCGCGAGGGCCTGGGCGACCACCGGCAGTTCCACCGAGCCGGCGACCCGGGCGACCACGGCCCGCGCGCCGGACGCCTCGGCGGCGGCGACGGCCCGCTCCAGCATGTGGTCGGTCAGCTCACCGTGCCACCGGGCCGCCACCACCCCGACGGTCATCCCGGTGGCGTCCACCGTCTGCACGCCCGGTTCCCCGAAACCCGCCATGTCTATGCTCCGATCTCGTCGCTGGCCACCGCGCGCCCCGTCGGCGCCTCGGTCACCTCGTCCAACTCGTCCAGCAGGTGACCCATCCGGTCCCGCTTGGTGCGCAGGTAGCGCAGGTTCTCGGGGTGCGCGCCGGCGGGCAGCCCTTCCCGGCCGGTGATGGTCAGCCCGTAGCCCTCCAACCCGGCCCGCTTGGCCGGGTTGTTGGTGAGCAGTCGCATCGAGCGCACGCCCAGGTCGTACAGGATCTGCGCGCCGGTGCCGTAGTCGCGGGCGTCGGCGGGCAGGCCCAGGTCGAGGTTCGCGTCGACGGTGTCCCGGCCGAGGTCCTGCAACTGGTACGCCTGCAGCTTGTGCAGCAGCCCGATGCCGCGCCCCTCGTGCCCGCGGACGTAGAGCACGACGCCCCGGCCCTCCTGCGCGACCCGGGCGAGCGCGGCGTCCAGCTGGGGCCCGCAGTCGCAGCGCAGTGAGCCGAACACGTCCCCGGTGAGGCACTCGGAGTGCACCCGGACCAGCACGTCCTGGCCGTCACCGAGGTCGCCCAGCACCATGGCGACGTGTTCGGCGGGGTCGTGCTCGGCGCGGTAGCCGAGCGCCCGGAACACCCCGTGGCGGGTTGGCATCCGGGCGTCGGCGACCAGCTCGACCTGCTTCTCGGTGCGCCGACGGTGGGCGATCAGGTCGGCGATGGTGATCAGCGTGAGGCCGTGCTCGGCGCAGAACTTCTCCAGGTCGGGCACGCGCATCATGGTGCCGTCGTCGTTGACCAGCTCGCAGAGCACACCGGCCGGGCGCAGCCCGGCGAGCCGGGTCAGGTCGATCGCCGCCTCGGTGTGCCCCGGACGGCGCAGCACCCCGCCCTCGCGGGCGCGCAGCGGCACCACGTGGCCGGGTCGGGCCAGGTCGGTGGGGTCGGTGGTCGGGTCGGCGAGCAGCCGGATGGTGTGCGCGCGGTCGGCCGCCGAGATGCCGGTGCTGATCCCTTCCCGGGCGTCCACGGTCACGGTGTACGCGGTGCCCCGCCGGTCCTGGTTGGTGTGGTGCATCGGCGGCAGGTCGAGCCGGTCGCACTCGCTCTCGGTCAACGGCACGCAGATGTAGCCGGACGTGTACCGCACGGTGAACGCCAGCAGTTCCGGTGTGGCCAGCTCGGCCGCGAAGATCAGGTCGCCCTCGTTCTCCCGGTCGGCGTCGTCGACCACGACGACCGGCCGACCCGCCGCGATGTCCGCGACGGCCTGCTCGATGCTCGCGAAGCTGCTCATGCCGGCACTCCACTTCGCTCCGTGCCGTCACGAGGCACCACTGCGCTGAACCTGATGATTCGCTCGCTGCGCTTGCTCATGCGACGGCCTCCGTGTAGGTGGGCGAGAGCGAGGCCGCCGGCCGGGCGGCGCGGGAGGTGCGCCACCAGGCGGCGAAGCCCCAGGCGCAGAAGGCGCCGTAGACCAGGTACATGGCCGCCGACGGGTAGAACCCGCCGCGCAGCAGCAGTGGCACGCCGACCGCGTCCACGGCGATCCAGACCAGCCAGAACTCCACCCAGCCGCGGGCCATGCCGTAGGTGGCCAGCAGGCTGCCGGTCAGGATCCAGGCGTCGGCGAGCGGGCCCCAGGAGCCCAGTGCGGCGAGCACCGGGTACGCCGCGGCGGTGCCGACGGCGGCGGCCAGCAGCATCGCCAGTCGTTCCCGCCCGGTGGCCCAGCGCGGAAGCACCGCGGCGTGCGAACCGTCGGCACGGCGGTTGCGCTGCCAGCGCCACCAGCCGTAGACGCTGACCGCGAAGAAGAACACCTGCCGGCCGGCCTGCCCGTACAGGTCGTGCTCCTGCGGGGTGGCGAACGCCCCGCCGAGGAACACGGTGAACAGCAGCACGTTGCCGATCATGCCGACGGGCCAGGCCCAGACCACCCGACGCAGCCCGAGCAGCGCGGAGACCAGCCCGAACGCGTTGCCGACGATCTCCCGGACCAGCACCGGCGAACCGGCGATGTGCACCTGGGCGTCCAGCAGCCAGCCGAGCGGGCCCATCAGGCCACCCCGCCTGTGCCTGTGGCCACCCCGGGCGTACCGGCGGTAGCGGTGTCGGCCAGCCGGGCGCCGAGCAGCCGCTCGACGTACTTGGCCAGCACGTCGACCTCCAGGTTGACCGGGTCGCCGACGTCCTTCGCGCCGAGGGTGGTCAGCTTGAGCGTGGTGGGGATCAGGCCGACGGCGAACTCGTCCGCGCCGACCTCGGCCACGGTCAGCGACACGCCGTCGATGGTGATCGATCCCTTCTCCACCACGTACCGGGCGAGGGCGGCGGGCAGCCGGAACCGGACCGTCTCCCACTGCTCGGCCGGCTCCCGGGAGATCAGCTCGCCGACCCCGTCCACGTGGCCCTGCACCAGGTGCCCGCCGAGGCGGCTGCCGAGCGCGGCGGCCCGCTCCAGGTTGACCGGGTCGCCGGGGCGCAGCGCGCCCAGCGCGGAGCGGCGCAGCGTCTCCCCCATCACGTCGGCGGTGAACACACCGTCCGCCGCCTCCACCACGGTCAGGCACACGCCGTTGACCGCGATGGAGTCGCCGTGCCGGGCGTCGGAGGTGACCAGCGGGCCGCGTACGGCGACCAGCGCCGAATCGCCCGCCGTCGACGTCACCGCGACGACCTCGCCCAGCTCCTCGACAATGCCGGTGAACATGTCAGCCCTCCCTCTTCCGGGGCAAAGCGGTGATCCGGAGATCCGGACCGACCTGCGTAACGTCGACGTACTCCAGATCGATGGCCTCAGCGATGGTGGTCACGCCCGCGTCCATGAGGGCGGTCGGGCCGGCGCCCAGCAGCCGGGGCGCGACGTACCCGACGATCTTGTCGACCAGGCCGGCGGCCAGGAACGCGCCGGCCAGCCGGGGGCCGCCCTCCAGCAGCACCGCGCGGACCCCGCGCTGGTGCAGCGCCGCGAGCAGCGCCGGCAGGTCGACCCGGCCGTCCGGGCCGGCGCCGACCTCGGCGGCGGTCGCGATCCACGTCCGGGCGGCGCCGTCGCGGACCCGGGCGTCCGCCGGGGTACGCCCCGAGCTGTCCACCACGACCCGCAGCGGCTGCCGGATGGCCAGGCTGCCGTCGCGCAGGTTGCGGGCGGTCAGCCGGGGATCGTCGGCGAGCACGGTGCCGACCCCGGCGAGGACCGCGTCGACCGTGCCGCGCAGCGCGTGCACGTCGATCCGGGCGGCCTCCGAGGTGATCCACATGCTGGTGCCGTCCGCCGCCGCGGACCGGCCGTCCAGGGTCGCGGCGTACTTCCAGATCACGTACGGCCAGCCCCGGCGCATGGAGGTCAACCAGGCCACGTTGCCGGCCTCGGCCTCGTCGCCGCGTACCCCCAGGTCCACCCGGACCCCGGCGGCGCGCAGCGTGGCGGCGCCGCCGGTGGCGACCGGGTTGGGGTCGGGTACGGCGATCACCACCCGGCCCACGCCGGCCTGGACCAGGGCGCTGCTGCAGGGACCGGTGCGACCGGTGTGGTCACAGGGCTCCAGAGTGACGACGGCGGTGCCGCCGCGGGCCCGCTCCCCGGCCTGTGCCAGCGCGACGATCTCCGCGTGTGGTCCGCCGGCGTAGGCGTGGAAGCCCTCGCCGACGACCGTGCCGTCGGCGTCGAGCAGCACGCAGCCGACCACCGGGTTGGGGCTGGTCGTGCCCAGCCCGCGCGCCGCCAGCTCGATCGCACGCCGCATCGCCTCATCGACGGAGACGCTGGCCATCGCCCTGCCCCTGCCCTCTCACTCGCCGTCCGCGCGCTGGCGGTCAGGGAGGCGGCATGGGGCCGCGGGCAGGCGGCGGCGGATTCCGGGAACGGCACAGCCGCCCCCGGGGGGCCGGCACGGCACGCTGAAGCCAGCGGCCGGCTACGACCCGTCCGTCCCGCGCGCTGTCTCCCATCCGGACTGTCTGGGCGCGGACGAACCGCCCCCAACCGTCGGCCCCGGATTTTCACCAGGTCCACCGGACGGCAGAGCCGTCCGGGTCGCGGGCTGACCACGGTTGGACCGTGGATCACCGCCGGTTCGGAATTTCACCGAGTCCCGCCAGCGCGTGGTGGGTACACCGGCAGTCTTACACGCAAGTGGGGGTGCGTCGCCACCCACGCGAGCTACTTCACAGCGGTATCACGCTCACGTGACGCCGCGCCGCCGGTCCACCGCCACGTACGACCCCGGCTGGCTCTTGGCCACCGTCTTCATCTCGGAGGCCACCGCGATGGCCTCCAGGGGGTCGGTGAACCGCTTGCCGGCGTCGGAGAGGGAGACGCCGATGGAGAGGGTGACCAGGGCGGCCCGGCGGATGGTGCCGCGCCGGTCCTTCAGTTCGACGAAACCACGCTCCCGGTCGGTCGGGTCGTAGAGCGTGTCGGCGGACTTCTCGAAGTCGACCACCGCCTTGGAGGTCAGCGGACGGACCTGGTCGGGGGTGCAGACGATGACGAAGTCGTCGCCGCCGACGTGGCCGAGGAAGGCCGGTGGCAGGCCCACCGCCACCACCGCCCGGTGCAGGCTGCGGGCCAGCGCGGAGATGAAGTCGTCGCCACGGACGAAGCCGTACCGGTCGTTGACGCTCTTGAACCGGTCGATGTCGATGTAGCCGACCGCGTAGTCCACCCCGTGGCGGACGCGGTCGCTGATCTCCCGGCGGATCCGGCTGTTGCCGGGCAGGCCGGTCAGCGGGGAGACCTCCCGGAACTCCTTGTTGCGCCGCAGCGTCGACGAGACCCGGGCCACCAACTCGGCGGTGTCGAACGGCTTGACCAGGTAGTCGTCGGCGCCGGCGCTGAGCCCGTGCACCTTGTCCACGGTCATGCCCTTGGCCGTCAACATGATCACCGGGATGGCGGAGGTCATCGGGTCGGCGCGCAGCCGCCGGGTCAGCTCCAGCCCGTCGATCCGGGGCATCATCAGGTCGACCACGGCCAGGTCGGGCCGCTGCCGCTCGATGACCTCCAGTGCCTCCTGGCCGTCGCTCGCGTGGATCACCTCGAAGCCGTGCAGCCGCAGGTTGAACTCGACGAAACGGGCGATGTCCGCGTCGTCGTCGACGACGAGGACGATGTCCTTGCGATCGCCGTCGGGGTCCACCTCAGGCTCCGGGAGCCGCGCGTTCCGCCAGCGTGCGCAGGTGGCGTACCGCCTCCGCCGGGTCGGCGGCGCCGTAGACGGCGGTCCCGGCCACGAACGCGTCGGCGCCGGCGGCGGCCGCCTGCTCGATGGTGTCGGCGGCGATCCCGCCGTCGACCTCGATGCGCAGCTCCAGGTGCCCGGCGTCGACGTGCCGGCGGGCGGCGCGGACCTTGTCCAGCAGTTGCGGGATGAACCGCTGCCCACCGAAGCCGGCCTTGATGGTCATGATCAGCAGGGTGTCGAAGCTCGGCAGCAGGTCCAGGTACGGCTCGATCGGCGTGTCCCGGTCGATGGCCAGCCCGGCCTTCGCGCCCGCCGAGCGCAGGTCCTTGGCGAGCGCCACCGGGTCGTCGCACGCCTCGGCGTGGAACGTCACGTTGTACGCCCCGGCGTCGGCGTAACCGGGGGCCCACCGGCGCGGATCCTCGATCATCAGGTGCACGTCGAACGGCATCGCCGTCACGGCCCGCAGGCTCTGCACCACGGGCAGGCCGATGGTCAGGTTCGGCACGAAATGGTTGTCCATCACGTCCACGTGCAACCAGTCCGCGGCGTCCTCGACGGCACGGACCTCTTCGGCGAGGCGGGCGAAATCGGCGGCCAGAATGCTCGGCGCGACGATCGGCGGCGGTACGGTCACGGGGCCAGTGTACGAACGCGGCCACCCGCCGCCCGCATCGCGGCACCATCTCCGACGCGCTGTGACCCAGTGGTGACCAGTGGTGCAGAATGAGCCGATCCGGACCGGCGAATCCGGACGAACAGATATCAGCGGCTGGCCGATCGACGGAAACGCGACGACACTCCAACGGGGACGGTGCCGTAGGCTGCACGCCCGCCGGGGTCTCGCCGCTGGGCGCGGTGACCGGCCGCCAGCTCCCGGGAGGGCGGACGATGCGACGGTGGCTCGGAGCGCTGGCGCTGGCCGGCGTCACGACGATGCTGCTGGCCGGCTGCGGGCCGGCGCGGGGCGCGGACGGCGATCTCATCGACGACTGGCCGGCGCTGGCCGCCCCGAAGCCGTTCACCCCCGCCACCGACACCTGCCTGCCCCGGATCACCCCGGTCGTGCAGGCCAGCACGTACGAGACGGTGGACTGCGCGCGCAACCACGTGGCCGAGGCCATCCACGTCGGCGCCTTCACCGGCCCCGCCGCGCTGTCCGGCACCCGCCCCGAGCCGGGGTCGCCGGCGCTGCGCACCGCCCGCGCCGAGTGCGACCAGCGGGCCCGGGAGGTGCTCGGCGGCGACTGGCACACGGCACGGCTCACCCTGTCGGTCTCACTGCCCACCGTCCCGGCCTGGGCCGGCGGCGCACGCTGGTTCCGCTGCGACCTCAGTGAGACCGGCAGCATCGACAACACCCGACCGGTGAACCGCACCGGCAGCCTGCGCGGCGCGCTGATCGGCGA
The DNA here is from genome assembly GCF_052601155.1 of Micromonospora yongxingensis. Taxonomy (NCBI): domain Bacteria; kingdom Bacillati; phylum Actinomycetota; class Actinomycetes; order Micromonosporales; family Micromonosporaceae; genus Micromonospora; species Micromonospora yongxingensis. The sequence continues at coordinate 54,231 of NZ_JBQXEO010000027.1, read as the reverse complement.
CACCCCCCTGACCCACCGCTGCTTCGACCCCAAGCTGATCGGCGACAACCTCAACTACATGGCGCCGGTGCTCTGCACCGAGCCGCACCGCGCCGAGTTCGTCGGCGTCTACGTGGAACGGGACGTGACCTGGGCGGAGTTCACCCGCTCCGCCGAGCAGGCACACAAGCGCTGCATGGCGTTGATCGCCGCGTACGCCGCGGTGCCGAACAACAGCGACCTGCCGTACCGGGCCGGGTCCATCTACTACCCACCGTCGCAGCGGGAGTGGGAGGAGGGTGACCGCGGCGTGCGGTGTTTCCTGTGGAGCGACGACCGCAAACTCACCCGTTCGATGCGTGGCGCCGGCCCAGCGGGACTACCAGCGATCTGAGCACCGGTGCCGTATGCTGCTGCGCCGTGGCGCTACCGACCGGCTGGGGGCCGGCCGGAGACCACCAGCGGCGGGAGGTCGGGGGATGCGACGGTGGTTGGCGGCGGTCGCCGTGGGCGCGGCGGTGACCATGGCGCTGGCCGGGTGCGGCGCACCCGCCGGAGTTGACCGGAACCTCATCGACGACTGGGCGGCGCCCGCCGCGGCGCAGCAGTTCGTTCCCGCCGCCGGTGTCTGCCACCACTCCTCCCAGCAGGTCGGCTTCCTGAGCGGCTACAACCCGACGGCGTGCACCGAAGCGCACCGGGTGGAGACCGTGCACGTCGGCACGCTCACCGGCCCGGGTGCCGAGCGCAACACTCCGCCGCCGCCCGGCTCCGTGGGCATGCGGGCCGCACAGGCCGGCTGTGACAAGGAGGTCAGCAAGGCGGTGGGTGCCGACTGGCGCTCCGGACGGGTCGGTCTGACCGTCGTGCTGCCGTCCGCGCCCGCCTGGGCCGCTGGCGCCCGCTGGTACCGCTGCGACGTCACCGAGCTGACCAGCATCGACGACACCTCCGTCGACCTGCGCACCGGCAGCATCCGCGGGGCGTTGACCGGAGCGGCGCCGCTGGCGTACCGCTGCTTCAACCCCAAGCTGGTCAAGGACGACATCGACGAGATGGTCGCGGTGCCCTGCACGGCCAAGCACCACGCCGAGTTCGTCGGAGTCTGGCAGGCCCCGGACATCAGCTACGCGGAGTTCACCCGCACCAGCAAGCGGACCCACCAGGCCTGCCAGACGATGATCGCGAAGTACGCCAAGGTGCCGGACAACGCCCAGCTCGACTTCCGCGCCGGGACGATCTACTACCAGCCGTACGAGCAGGAGTGGAAGAACGGCAACCGCGGTGTGCAGTGCTTCCTGTGGATCAGCGACCGGAACCTGACCCGCTCGATGAAGGGCGCCGGCACCAAGGGACTCCCGGTCACCTGACCGGCGGGCCACCCCGCACCCGGCCGGTGAGGCCGGGTGCGGTGCGCGTCGCCGGGCGACTCAACCCCGACGCGGAACGACTCAGCCCCGGCGCAGGACGGCGAGGAACATCGCGTCGGTGCCGTGCCGGTGCGGCCACAGCTGCACGGTCGGCCCGTCACCCAGACCCGGCATACCGGCCGGCAGCAGCGGCCGGGCGTCGACGAAGTCCACCGGCACCCCGCTACGGCGCGCCGCCTCGGTCACCGTCACGTGCGTCTCCACCGTGTGCGGCGAGCAGGTGACGTAGGCGACCAGGCCACCCGGGCGGACGGCACGCAGGGCCGCGCCGAGCAGCTCCCGCTGCAGCCGGGTCAGCGGCGGCAGGTCGGAGGGCTGACGGCGCCACCGCGACTCGGGCCGGCGGCGCAGTGACCCCAGCCCGGTGCACGGCGCGTCCACCAGCACCCGGTCGAAGTGCTGCTCCGGCAGCTTCGGGTCTCCGCCGACCTCACGGCCGTCCATGGCCAGCACGGTCACCGGCAGGCCCCGGGTCGCCTGGGAGACCAGCCGGGCGCGGTGCTCGGCCACCTCCACCGCGGTCACCCGGGCACCCCGCTGCGCGGCCAGCGCGCCGAGCAGGCCGGCCTTGCCGCCGGGGCCGGCGCACAGATCCAGCCAGCGCCCGTCCGGGCCGTCTAGCGGCGCGTCGGCGAGGGCGCTGGCCACCAGCTGGGAGCCCTCGTCCTGGACGTGAGCCCGGCCGTCGACCACGGCCGGCACGTCACCCGGCGCGCCCCCGGGCAGGTAGACGGCGTACGGCGAGAAGGCGCCGGGCGCGCCGCCGACCTGGTCGGCCAACTCGACCGGATCGATCAGGCCGGGCCGGGCGCACAGGTGCACCGGAGGGCGCTCGTTGTCCTCGATCAGCAGCCGGGTCGTCTCGCCCAGGTCACCGCCGAGCGCCTCGGAGAAGGCCCGCACGATCCACTGCGGGTGGCTGTACGCCAGCGACAGGTGCCCGATCGGGTCGGTCTCCATCGGCGGGGCGAGCTTCGCCACCCAGCCGTCCGCGTCGAGGGTGGACACCTCGCGCAGCACCGCGTTGGCGAAGCCGGTGGCGCCGGGCGCGACGGCGCGGACCAGGTCCACGGTCGACGAGACGGCAGCGTGTGCCGGCACCCGGGTGTGCAGCAGCTGGTACGCCCCGAGCCGCAGCGCGTCCCGCACCGGCGGGTCGATCCGGGCCACGTCCCGGCCGGCCGCGTCGGTGAGGATCGCGTCCAGGGTGCCCAGGAGGCGCAGCGTGCCGTAGGTCAGCTCGGTGGCGAAAGCCGCGTCCCGGCCGTACAGCCCCTCCTCGCGCAGGATGGTGGGCAGCACCAGGTTGGCGAACGCGTCGTCGCGGTGCACCGCGGCGACCGCCTCGTACGCCGCCCTCCGCGGCCGGTCCACCGGCGGCCGGACCGGCCGGCGGTCACCGCCGCGACCGGTCGACGGGCCACCGCGCGTCGGGCGCGTGCCCTCCGGGGCCGTCACGCGAAGTCCTCGCCGGTGCTGACCCGGACGCCGCGCGCCCAGTCGGTCGCCGGCATGGCCCGCTTGCCCGCGGCCCGGACCTCGCCCAGCCGCACCGGCACGGTGGACGTGCCGGCCAGCACCCGGGCCTTCTCCACCAGCAGCTCCCCCGGCTTCAGGTCGGGGCCGTCGGCCGCCGCCACGACGGGACCGAGCTTCACCCGCTCGCCCCGGAAGGTCGTCCACGCGCCCGGCGCCGGAGTGCAGGCCCGGATTCGCCGGTCGACCGCGAAGGCCGGGTCGGTCCAGCGCACCCGCGCGTCGTCCACGGTCAGCTTCGGTGCCAGCGACACCCCGTCGGCCGGCTGCGGCTCGGCCCGGGCCGTGCCGTCGGCGATCGCGTCGAGCACCGCCACGAGCAGCCCCGCGCCGGACCCGGCGAGTCGCTCCAGCAGGTCGCCGGAGGTGTCACCGGCGCGGATCTCGTCGGTGAGGGTGCCGAAGACGGGGCCGGTGTCGAGGCCCTGCTCCAGCTGGAAGACGCTGGCCCCGGTCAGCTCGTCACCGTGCAGCACCGCGTGCTGCACGGGTGCGGCGCCACGCCAGGCGGGCAACAGCGAGAAGTGCAGGTTGATCCAGCCGTACCGGGGGATCTCCAGCGCGGCCGGCGGCACCAGCGCGCCGTAGGCGACCACCGGCACGCAGTCCGGCGACAGCTCGCGCAGCCGGTCGAGGAACTCCGGCTCACGGGGGCGGGCCGGGGTGAGCACCTCGACGCCGTGCTCGTCGGCCCACTCGCCGACCGGGGAGCGGGACAGGCCACGGCCACGCCCGGCGGGAGCGTCGGGCCGGGTGACCACGGCGACCAGCTCGTGCCGGGAGGCGGCGACAGCGGCCAGGGCGGGGACGGCGACGGCCGGCGTACCGGCGAAGACCACACGCATCGGGGTCACCGGCCCAGACCGAACGGGTCCGTGATGTGCGGGCTGAGCTTGACCACCGGCGGAGCCGCCGCGTCGTACCACTCGGCCTGGCGGATCGCCTTCATCGCCTCCTTGCGCCCCTCCGGATCAAGCCGGTCGAGGAAGAGCACGCCGTCGAGGTGGTCGGTCTCGTGCTGCACGCAGCGCGCCATCAGACCGCTGCCGACGATCTGCACCGGGTCGCCGAACGAGCTGAAGCCCTTGGCGACGACGTTCTGCCGGCGCTTGGTGTCGAAGTAGAGCCCGGGGATGGACAGGCAGCCCTCGGGGCCGTCCTGCTCCTCCTCGTCGGGGAATTCGAGCACCGGGTTGATCAGGTGCCCGAGCACGTCGTCGACGTCGAAGGTGAACACCCGCAGGCTCACACCGAGCTGCGGGGCGGCCAGGCCGGCGCCGTTCTGCTCACGCATCGTGTCGGTCAGATCGGCGACGAGCCTACGCAGCTCGGCGTCGAAGTCGACCACCGGATCGGCCGGCGTGCGCAGCACCGGATCCCCAAACAGACGGATGGGCTGAACGGTCACGCGGGAGGGCTCCTTCATGGGTGGGACGAGCGGTGCCGTACCAGTCTACGGAGTCCCCGGGTGGGCACCGGCCGGCGCACCTCGATCGGCGACGGCCGGTGTGCCCAGCGTCACCGGCAGGCTCTCGTAGCCGCGCAGGGTCAGCCGGGTCCGGTGCCGGGGCGCCCCGGCCAGGGCAAGCCCGGGCAGCCGGCGCAGCAGCATGGGGAAGGCGAGCTGCGCCTCCAGCCGGGCCAGCCCGGCGCCGAGGCAGTAGTGCGGGCCGGCGCCGAAGGACAGCGGGTGCGCCTGGTCGCGGGTCGGGTCGAAGCGCTGCGGTTCGGGGTAGCGGCGCGGGTCCCGGTTGGCGGCGCCGAGCAGCAGCAGCGTCGTGCTGCCGGCCGGCAGGTCGAGCCCGCCGCAGCGCACCGGCGCGGTGCTGGTCCGGGTGGTCAGCTGCACCGGGGAGTCGTAGCGCAGCAGCTCCTCGACGTACGCCGGGGCGAGCCCCGGGTCGGCGCGCAGCGCGGCGGCGGCCCCGGGGTGCTCCAGCAGCACCACCAGCCCGTTGCCGAGCAGGTTGGTGGTGGTCTCGAAGCCGGCGACGAGCAGCACCACCAGGTTGGCCAGCAACTCGTCGCCGGTGAGCCGTTCACCGTCGGTGTCGTGCACCTGGACCAGCGCCGTGGTGAGGTCGTCGGCCGGCGTACGGCGGCGCGCGGCGACCAGTTCGGCGAAGTACGCGCGCAGCTCGGCGGCGCCGGCGTCGGCGACGGCCAGCTCCTCGGCGGTGATCTCCGGCTCCAGCACGCCGGTCAGGTCGCCGGCCCAGCGGCGGAACAGCGGCCGGTCGGCCGCCGGTACGCCGAGCAGCGCGCAGATCACCGCCACCGGCAGCGGGTACGCGAAGTCGGCCAGCACGTCGACCGGCGCGCCGTCGCGGGCCCGGTCCCGCATCGCGTCGAGCAGTTCCTCGGCCTGGGCGCGCACCACGTCCCGCATGCCGGCGATGCGGCGCGGGGTGAACGCGCCGGCGGCGAGCCGGCGCATCCGGCTGTGGTCGGGCGGGTTGGTCCGCAGCATGGACCGGGCGATCGACGACACCGCCGGGCTCTCCCGCCAGTTCGGCCAGACCTGGTCGCGCAACGCGTCGTCCAGCACCCCGAGGCGGGGGTCGCGGAGCAGCTCGTCGGCCTCCGGGTAGCCGGTCACCACGTACAGGCCCGGCAGCGCCTCCACGACCGGTCCGTGCGCGCGCAGCCGCTCGTACGTCGGGTACGGGTCGATCCGCCCCTGCGGCGACATGAGCAGTGTGAGCGCCTCGGCAGCGTCCATGGCCGGCCTCCCCCGTCGATGCGTCGGAGGCTCCATCATCCTCACGACGTCGACGCCCGGCATCCCCGTGAGCGGGGAAACGCCGCCCGACCCGCAGGGGGCGGCTCGGGCGGCGGGGTCAGGCGCTGGCGCCCGGGTCCCCAGCGAGGACCGCGTCGCCGCCGAGCAGCGCGGGTTCCGGCAGCGGCAGCTGGATCTTGTGGGCCGCCTCCCAGTCGTAGACCAGGCCGGGGCGCACCTGCGCGGCGAAGTAGTCGATCGCGCTCGTCCCGCCCACCACCGGCTCGTCGACCTCGGCGACGAGCTGGGCGGGCACCAGGGAGAAGCCGTTCTGCAGGGCGGCGCTGAGCCGGCGGTGACCGTCGACGACGAAGAAGTACTCGCCGGTGAACCCGATCTTCAACGGCTCCAGGCCCTCGTCGCCGGCCTCGGCCACGTCGCCGACGAACTCGGTGTCCCACAGCCCGCGCAGGGTGGCGATGTCCTCGGTCGGGTAGACCCGGGCCGGGTCCAGCAGCAGCAGCGGCGGGCCGTCGCGCAGCACCTCGGCGCCGAGCGTCCCCTCGTACGCGCCGATGATGTGCTCGACCACCTCGGCGGCGGAGGCGCGGGTGGTGTCACAGATCAGGTCGTAGTTGCGCAGCCGGGCCTTGTCGACCCCGTACCGCACGATGAAGCGGCTGCGCTCGCTCTCGCTGCGCTCGCGCAGCTTGGCCTTGGCCTCCTCCAGCGAGGCGTAGCTCTCCGCCGGCCCGGAGGGGCGCGCCAGCACGCGGCGGGCCGCCTCACCCGGCTCGGTGATCATGTGCACCTTGAGCGCGTCGGTGAAGAAGTGCCAGGCCAGCCGGGAGTCCATGACGAGGCGCTCGCCGGAGGCGGCGATGTCCCGCTGAAGCTGGTCGACGTAGCCGTCGACGGCCTGGTCCAGCTCGGCGTGCAGGTTGAGTTGCAGGGCGGTCATCTGCCGCTGCTGCGCCATCTCCCGGTAGAGGTCACCCACACTGACCCGGCGCATTCCGAGACGCTTGGCGATCTCGACCGACACGGTGCTCTTGCCGCTGCCGAGGTCGCCGTTGAAGACGATCGATTGTCCAACGGTCACGACTGGTCCACCCCTGATCACCGGCTCACTGACATCATCGACATCGCGTCCGACCGACGCATTCCCGCCATCCTGCGACGGCTCCAGCTCGGCGCGTCTGACGCCCCCACCTCGACCTGGAGCCGTCGTACGCCTGGGCATGACGGGCGATGCTACCACCCCGGCGCCACCGCTTTGCCGGACGCGGTGTGCGAGGACCACCGGCCCGGACCAGGTCCGGCACGTGCCGAAACGGTCAGAACATGCTCAGCGGATCGACCTGGAGGCGGACCGGGTCGGCGGCCTTGCGAGCGGCGCGCACCCCGGCCGCCGAGTGCAGCGCCTCCGCCAGCGCGGCGGCCCGGGCCCGGGGCACCCGCACCAGCATCCGCTCCCGGCCCTCCTCGGCCGGCACCGGCCCGAGCACCTCGGCGTCGTCGGGTAGCCGGGCCGCGGCGAGCAGGTCGGCCACCGCCTCGGCCGGGCCGGTGACGCTGGCCATCCGCACCGCCGGTGGGAAGCCCAGCTCGCGGCGCTCGGCCAGCTCCCGACCGGCGAACCAGCCGGCGTCCCAGCGCAGCAGGGCCTGCACCGGGGCGAGCGCGCCGTCGGCGACCACCACCACCCGACCGTCGGGGGCGGGGCGGGCCAGTGCCGCGGCGGCCAGCCAGCGGCGCAGCGCCTCCTCCCCGGCACGCAGGTCGGCGCGGGTCAGCAGGGCCCACGAGTCGAGCAGCAGCACCGCGCCGTAGCCGCCCACGGCGACGGGCTCGGCGCCGGGGGTGGCGACCACCAGGGCCGCCCCACCGGGCACGTCGGTCAGGACCTCCTCCCGCCCCGAGGTCCGCACCGGCACGCCGGGAAACGCCCGGCCCAGCTCCTCGGCGGTACGCCGGGCGCCGGTCACCGCTGCGCGCAGCCGCCGCCCGCCGCACTCCGGGCAGGCGTACGCGGCGGCCACCCGCGCGCACCAACGGCAGGCCGGGGTGCCGCCGGCGGACGGCAACGCGAGCGGGCCGGCGCAGTGCGCGCAGCGGGCCGGGGTGCGGCAGTCCGCGCAGGAGATGGAGGGCAGGTAGCCGCGCCGGGGAACCTGCACCAGCACCGGCAGGTCCGCCCGGAGGGCGTCGCGGGCGGCCGTCCAGGCCAGGCTGGGCAGCCGGGCGGTGGCCGCACCGGGATCGCGCGCCAACTGGGGGTCGTCGCCGGTCGGCGCGATGGCCGGGATACGCGCCCGCACGGTCGCCCGGTCCGCCACCACCTCCCGCGCCCAGCCGGTCTCCAGCAGCAGTTGCGCCTCGGCCGTGCGGGCGTACCCGCCGACCAGCGCGCCGGCCTCGGCGAGCTGGGCGCGGGTGAGCAGCACGTCGCGCGCGTGTGGGTAGGGCGCCCGGGGCTCGGAGTGCAGGTCGTCGCCGTCGTCCCAGACGGCGACCAGGCCGAGCCGGTCCACCGGGGCGAACATCGCCGCCCGGGTGCCGATCACCACCGGCACCTCCCCGCGCCGGGCGGCCAGGAACGCCCGGTAGCGGCGGGCCGGGCCGAGCGCGGCGGTGAGGCTGACGTGCCGCCCCGGGCCCAGCACGGCGGTGAGCGCGGCGTCCAGTCGATCGAGGTCGCGGGCGTCGGCCACCACGACCACCGCGCCGCGCCCCCCGGCGACGGTGGCGGCCACGGCGTCGGCGTAGCGGGCGGCCCAGTCCTCGCCCGGCAGCGCCGACCAGACCGCGCGGGGTGCCCGCCCGTCGGTGAGGGCGCGAAGCAGGGCAGGCCCGGTCGGGTAGTCCCGCCACCCACGCGGGTCGACCGCCCCGCCGGACGCTCCCCCGCCGAGTCCGGCGGGCTCCGGGCCTGACTCGGGCTGCACGGTCGCGGGCGCGGCCGTCGCGGGGTCGGAGGTCGCGGTCGGATCGGCGGCGTCGTCGGCGGGGGCCGGTGGTGTGGACGGGCCGCCGCGGGGCTCCTTCTCCACCCGGGCGTGCCGGGGTGGCACGGCGAGCCGGAGGACGTCGGCGAGGCTGCCCGCGTACCGGTCGGCGACCGCCCGGGCCAGCCGCGCGATCTCGGGCGCCAGCACGGGCTCCGGCGAGACCACCTTCTCCAGGTAGGCGAGCCGGCCGGTGTGACCGGAGTCGTCGGCGCGGGCCAGCAGCCAGCCGTCGACGAGCTGCCCGGCGAAACGCACCTTCACCCGGGTGCCGGGCACCGCCACGTCGTCCAGCTCGGCCGGCACCAGGTAGTCGAACGGCCGGTCCAGGTGGGCCAGTCCGACGTCCACGCAGACGCGCGCGACCGGCGACCCATCCGCGGGTCGCCGGTCGCTGCGCCTGGTGGCGGTCAGGCTCCTGCGGCCGACTTGAGGTCGGCGGCCCGGTCGGTGCTCTCCCAGGTCAGGTCCGGCAGCTCGCGGCCGAAGTGGCCGTAGGCGGCGGTCTGCTGGTAGATCGGGCGGAGCAGGTTGAGGTCCCGGATGATCGCGGCCGGACGCAGGTCGAACACCTCGGTGACGGCCTTCTCGATCGAGGCGACCGGCACGGTCTCGGTGCCGAACGTCTCGATGAAGAGGCTCACCGGGTGCGCCTTGCCGATGGCGTACGCGACCTGCGCCTCGCACCGCTCGGCCAGGCCGGCGGCGACGACGTTCTTGGCCACCCAGCGCATCGCGTACGCCGCCGAGCGGTCCACCTTGGACGGGTCCTTGCCGGAGAAGGCGCCGCCACCGTGCCGGGCGTACCCGCCGTAGGTGTCGACAATGATCTTGCGGCCGGTCAGCCCGGCGTCACCCATCGGCCCACCGATCTCGAAGCGGCCGGTCGGGTTGACCAGCAGCCGGTAGCCGTCGGTGTCCAGGCCGAGGCTCTCCAGCTCGGGGGCGATGACGTGGTCGCGCACGTCCGGGGTGAGCAGCGACTCCAGGGAGATGTCCGCGGCGTGCTGGCTGGACACGACCACCGTGTTCAGCCGGACCGGGCGCAGCCCCTCGTACTCGATGGTCACCTGGGTCTTGCCGTCCGGGCGCAGGTACGGGATCGTGCCGTCCTTGCGCACCGCGGCCAGCCGGCGGGCCAGCCGGTGCGCCAGCGCGATCGGCAGCGGCATCAGCTCGGGGGTCTCGGAGCAGGCGAACCCGAACATCATGCCCTGGTCGCCGGCGCCCTGCGCGTCCAGCGCGCTCTCCGACGCCCCGGTACGCAGTTCGAAGGCGTTGTCCACGCCCTGCGCGATGTCCTCGGACTGCGCACCAATGGAGACGCTGACCCCGCAGGAGGCTCCGTCGAAACCCTTCTTCGAGGAGTCGTACCCGATGTCGAGGATGGTGCGGCGCACGATGGTCGGGATGTCGGCGTAGGCCTTGGTGGTCACCTCACCCGCGATGTGCACCTGACCGGTGGTGATCATGGTTTCCACCGCCACTCGGCTGTGCGGATCCTCGGTGAGCAGGGCGTCGAGGATGCCATCGCTGATCTGGTCGGCGATCTTGTCCGGGTGGCCTTCCGTGACCGATTCGGACGTGAAGAGGCGGCGTGTCACGGCACTCCTAAGCGTGTGAAGTCGTTCCGCGGCAGTCTAATCACCACTGCGGCGGATGTTCCCCGTCGGTCGTGCGCTGTTCCACCCGTCAGGAGCGGCCGGGCAGCCGCGCCACGACGAGATCCCACACGGTGTCGGCCACGTCCTCCTTGGCCTGCTCCGGCAGTCGGCTGACCGAGCCGTCCGCGCCGATGACCGTCACCGTGTTGGTGTCGGCGCCGAAGACCTTGTCCTGACCGACCTCGTTGACCACGATCAGGTCGGCCCGCTTCCGGGCGAGTTTCGCCCGGCCGTTGGCCTCGGCCTCGCCGGTCTCGGCGGCGAACACCACCAGCAACTGCTCCGCCCGCTTGCGCTGGCCGAGCTCCGCCGCGATGTCCGGGTTGGTGACGAGCTCGATGGCGGGTGCGACGCCATCGTCCGACTTCTTGATTTTGCCAGGCGCGTACGTCGCCGGCCGGAAATCGGCCGGAGCGGCCGCCATCACCACCGCGTCGGCCTCGACGGCGGCCTTCAGCGTGGCCTCCCGCAACTCGGCCGTGGTGCCCACCCGGATCAGGTCGACACCGGCGGGGTCGGTGAGGGAGACGTTGGCGGCGATGAGGGTGACCCGGGCGCCCCGGGCGACCGCCGCCCGGGCGAAGGCGTAACCCTGCTTGCCGGAGGACCGGTTGCCCAGGAAGCGCACCGGGTCCAGCGGCTCGCGGGTGCCACCCGCGGTGACCACCACCCGCCGGCCGGCCAGGTCGGCGGGGGCGTGCCCGCCCCGGGCGAGGACCCGACGGGCGACCGCGAAGATCTCCGCCGGGTCGGGCAGCCGGCCCTTGCCGGTGTCGACCCCGGTGAGCCTGCCGACGGCCGGCTCGATGACCCGGACACCCCGGGCGCGCAGCGTGGCGACGTTGGCCACGGTGGCGGGGTGCTCCCACATCTCGGTGTGCATGGCCGGGGCCAGCACGACCGGGCAGCGAGCGGTCAGCAGCGTGTTGGTCAGCAGGTCGTCGGCGAGCCCGTGGGCGGCCTTGGCGAGCAGGTCGGCGGTGGTCGGCGCGACCACCACCAGGTCGGCCTGCTGGCCGAGCCGGACGTGCGGCACCTCGTGCACGTCGGACCAGACGTCGTCGGCGACCGGTTGGCCGGAGAGCGCCGCCCAGGTCGGCGCCCCGACGAACCGGAGCGCCGACGCGGTCGGCACGACACGAACCCGGTGGCCCGATTCGGTGAAGAGCCGCAGCAGCTCACAGGCCTTGTAGGCGGCGATGCCGCCGCCGACCCCGAGGACGATCCCGGCGGACATCGACGTGCGGGGGCTTACGGCTGGTCGGTCGGCTCGGCGGTGAGCAGGCCACCGTTGATCTCGCGCATGGCGATCGAGAGGGGCTTCTCCTGCGGGGTGGTCTCCACGAGCGGGCCGACGTACTCCAGGAGGCCCTCACCGAGCTGGCTGTAGTAGGCGTTGACCTGGCGCGCGCGCTTGGCGGCGAAGATGACCAGCGCGTACTTCGACGTCGTCTTCTCGAGGAGCTCGTCGATCGGCGGGTTGGTGATGCCTTCGGGGTTGGCGATGGATCCCACGAATTAACCTCTGCGTCTTTCGAGCCGCGCGGACGCGGTGCTGAGTCTCAACGGCGGCCGGCCCTCAGCCACGCACGCGCGACCAGGCCGGGTCCGGATAAGAAGAACCGAGTAAGCCTACCAGCTCGTCAACCACCCGATCGGTGCGGTCGTGGCTCAGCGTGTGGTCGAAGGCGGCCGCCACGGCCGGGGCGGGTCGGTACCCGGGTGGGCTCAGCAGCACCAGCCGGGCGTCGGGTGACCGTGCCCGGACCAGCTGGGCGCCGGCCAGGTCGAGGGGGAGCAGCACCGGCTGCCCGGCGTCGAGCCGGGCGCGCAGCGGCAGGTACGGGGTGCCCCGGCGGTGTGGACCCATCCGGGACCACTCCAGCAGCTCGCCGGTGGCCACCCGGCGGTCGAACTCCGCGGGGGCCAGGAACAGCCGGTCGACTCCGTCCACCTCCGCCTCCCGGCGCGGCCGGGTGGTCGCCGGCACCGGGATCCACACGGACGGAGAACGCGCCCGGACAAGCTCGACGACACTCTCCGTGCCGGAACCCGAAGGTCCAGCCAGGACAGTGAGCCGAGCCGCCGGGCGCGCCTCGTCATCCGTGCTCACTGCTTGTTTCTACACGCTGCCAGGTTCAGTTGGCGGCGAACTCTCCAAGCAGTGCCTTGCGCTGCTGCTCGCCGAGGCCGCGCAGGCGACGGCTGTCGGCGATCTTGAGCTTCTCCATGATCTGGGTAGCCCGGATCTTGCCGATGCCCGGCATCGCCTGCAGGACGGCCGAAACCTTGAGCTTGCCCACGACGTCGTCGCTCTCGGCGCGCTCGAGGACGGCACCAAGGGTGGTCTTGCCCTGCTTGAGCTGCTCCTTCAGCTCGGCACGGGCCTTGCGGATCTCCGCGGCCTTCTCGAGCGCGGCAGCGCGCTGTTCGGGGGTCAGTGACGGGAGCGGCACCAGTTCTCCTCAGGTCCCTATCGCGGCGGGCGGGGCGCACCGCCGCATCTGTGAAACGTGGTGTCGCTGTGAACCAAGGGGTCCGTGGTTCCCAGCGCGGGGAAAACTAGCGGTCAACGGAGCTTTCGGCAACGTGGGCGCGCGATGATCATTGCAGAGTGACCGAGCCGTCAGTCAGTCACGGGGCAGCCAGAACGGCCCGGCAGTCGGCCAGCACCCGGTCGGCGGCGGCCCGCAGAGCGGCGACGTCGGGGCCCGCCGAGAGCACCTCCCGGGAGTACGACGGGAGCACCGCGGAGAGGCTGGAACCGAAGACGGTCCGCAGATCCGCGGCGCCGGCACCCTGCGCGCCGAGCCCCGGAGCGAGCAGTGGACCCCCCACGCCGGAGAGGTCGTGGCCGGTGTCGCCGATGGTCGCGCCGACCACCAGACCGAAGCTGCCGAGGGGGTCCGCACCCCTGTTGAGCTGGGAAATCTCGTCGATCACGGTCTGCGCCACGGTGCGTCCGTCGGCCGTGCGGGCCCGCTGGACGGCGGCCCCCTCCGGGTTGGAGGTGAGGGCCAGCACGAAGACTCCGCCGCCGTGCTCGGCGGCCAGCTCGAACATCGGCGCGAGCGAACCTACTCCCAGGTAGGGGCTCGCGGTGACCGCGTCGACATACAACGGGCTGGATGGATCGAGGTACGCGGCGGCGTACGCGCTGACCGTCGAGCCGATGTCGCCGCGCTTGACGTCCAGCAGAACGAGCGAACCGGCATCCCGTAACTGTCGGATAGTTGACTCAAGAATCGCCACACCGCGGGACCCGAACCGCTCGAAAAAGGCCGACTGAGGCTTGACAACCGCAACCCGGTCACCGAGGGCTTCCGTGACGGTCCGGGCGAACCGGTCAAGCCCCTGGACGTCGTCGGCGAGGCCCCAGCGGGCCAGCAGACCGGGATGCGGATCGATGCCCACACAGAGTGGTCCCCGCTCGGTGACGGCCCGGTGCAACCGGGTTCCGAAGCTCTCCATCCGGTACTTCCCCTCTCCTCGTCCGGGCGGCAGCCCGCCCGGGGTACCCCGGCCCGGTGATCAGGCCGGCTCAGCCGGCCGCCACCGCCGCCGCCACACCGGCCGCGATCCGGGCCAGGTCGGCGTCGTCGGTGACGTACGGCGGCATCGTGTAGATCAGGTCGCGGAAGGGCCGCAGCCACACCCCCCGGCCGGCCGCCGCCACGGTGGCCGCGCCCAGGTCGACCTCGTGGTCGAGCTGGACCACGCCGATCGCGCCGAGCACCCGCACGTCGGTCACACCCGGCGCGCCCCGCAACGGCTCCAGCCCGGCCCGCAGACCGGCGCCGACCCTGTTGACCTGGGCCGCCCAGTCCCCGGCCCGCAGCAGACCGATGGAGGCGTTGGCGACCGCACAGGCCAACGGGTTGCCCATGAAGGTCGGGCCGTGCGCCAGCACCCCGGCGGCGGAGATGGCCCGGGCGACCCGCGGCGTGCACAGCGTCGCCGCCAGGGTCAGGTAGCCGCCCGTGAGCGCCTTGCCCACGCACATGACATCCGGGGTCACCCCGGCGTGCTCGGCGGCGAACATCGTCCCGGTACGGCCGAAGCCGGTGGCGATCTCGTCGAAGATCAGCAGCACCCCGTGCGCGCGGGTCACCTCGCGCAGCACCCGCAGGTACTCCGGATGGTGGAAGCGCATCCCGCCGGCGCCCTGCACCACCGGCTCGACGATCACCGCGGCCAGTTCGTCGGCGTGCCGCTCGACCGCGTCCACGAGCGCCGCCACGTACGCCTCGTCGGGCGGATCGGCGAAACCGCCCGGCGGGACCGGGGCGAAGACCTGCCGGGGCAGCACGTCACCCCAGAGGTGGTGCATCCCGCCCTCCGGGTCGCACACGCTCATCGGGTGGAACGTGTCACCGTGGTAGCCGCCCCGCCAGGTGGCCAGCCGGCGCCGCTGCGGTTGACCGACGGCCCGCTGGTACTGCAGGCACATCTTCACCGCCACCTCGACGCTCACCGAGCCGGAGTCGGCCAGGAACACGTGCTCCAGTCCCTCCGGGGCCAGCTCGACCAGGGTCCGGGCGAGCTGGACGGCGGGTTCGTGGGTGAGCCCGCCGAACATCACGTGGCTCATCCGGCCGAGCTGGTCGGTCACCGCCGCGTCCAGGACCGGATGCCGGTAGCCGTGGATCGCCGCCCACCAGGACGACATCCCGTCCACCAGTTCCCGCCCGTCGGCCAGCCGCAGCCGTACCCCCTCGGCGCTGGACACCACGAACGGCGGGTTCGCCGGCGGCAGCGCGGCGTACGGGTGCCAGACGTGCGCCCGGTCGGCGGTCAGGATCTCCTCGGGTGTCACACGTACTCCTTCCAGGCGCGAACGCTCCGGGCGGTGGCCACGGCCAGGGCGGTGGGCGGCCGGTGGCCGGGTCGGGTCACCCCCTCGGCGCGGGGCCGGCTCGGCACCGAGCCGAGCCGGGCCGGCACCGAGGCGGGGGGGTCACCGGCCGGCGACCGGATCCGGTGCCACCGCTGTGGCCGTCGCGCGGGCGGCCGCGCGGACCAGGGCCGGGCCCCGGTAGATGAAGCCGGTGTAGAGCTGCACCAGGGCGGCGCCGGCGTCGACCATGCGGGCCGCGTCGTCGGGGTCGAGCACTCCACCGACGCCGATGATCGGAAGGCGGCCACCGGTCTCCCGGTGTACGAAGGCGACCACGTCCCTCGCCCGGGCGGTGAGCGGGCGGCCGGACAGACCGCCGGCCTCCGCGCCGCGCTCGGTGTCCACCGAGGCGAGCCCGTTGCGGGCCAGGGTCGTGTTGGTGGCGATCACACCGGCCGCACCCCGGGCCAGGCAGACCTCTAGCAGCTCGGCGATCGCCGCCTCGGTCAGGTCCGGTGCGATCTTGACGAGCACCGGCTTCTCCCCCACCAGCGCGCCGAGCAGCGCGTCCAGGTGCGCACGGTCCTGAAGGGACCGCAGACCCGGCGTGTTCGGGGAGGAGACGTTCACCGCGAAGTAGTCGCCGTGCCCGCGCAGCGCCCGGTACGAGGCGAGGTAGTCCTCGACCGCCTCGTCGAGCGGGGTCACCTTGGACTTGCCCAGCGAGATGCCCAGCGGTACGCCGATCGGGCGCGGCAGCGCGGCCAGGCGGGCGGCCAGCGCGGCGGCACCGGCGTTGTTGAAGCCCATCCGGTTGACCACCGCCTCGCTGGCCGGCAGCCGGAACAGCCGCGGCCGGGGGTTGCCCGGCTGGGCGTGCGCGGTGACCGTGCCGACCTCGACGAAGCCGAAGCCGAGCGCCGGCCAGGCCGGCAGCGCCGCGCCGTCCTTGTCCATCCCGGCGGCCAACCCGACCGGATTGGGAAACCGCACGCCGAACACCGTGCGTGGCGCCTGGACCGCGTACCGGGCCCGCAGTGCCGCCAACGCCACCGGCCGGCGCGAGAGCACGGCCAGCCGCCGCAGCGTCCACTCGTGGGCCGCCTCCGCGTCCCCGCCCCCGATCCGGAACAACCAGGGCCGTACCGCCCGCTCGAACACGGTCACTGGGCGGCCCGGAGGGTGGCGTGCAGGTCCTGCAGGGGACGGACCTGCATGTCACCACGGATTCGCGCCTCGATGCCCATCACGGCCGCGGCGGCGCCGGGAACCGTGGTGATGCAGGGGATGTCCGCCGTCACCGCCGCGCTGCGGATCTCGTACCCGTCCGAGCGGGCGCTGGCACCCGAACCCTGCGGCGTGTTGATCACCAGGGCCACGTCACCGCCGAGGATCAGCGAGACCGCGTCGTCTCCCTCGCCCGCCTGGTAGTGCTTGCGGATCTGCTCGCAGGCGATGCCGTGCCGACGCAGCACCTCGGCGGTGCCGGTGGTCGCCACGATCTCGAAGCCCAGATCGGCCAGGCGCTTGATCGGGAAGATCATGCCGCGCTTGTCCCGGTTGGCGACCGAGACGAAGATCTTTCCGCCGGTCGGCAGGGAGCCGTACGCGGCCGACTGGCTCTTGGCGAAGGCGTGCCCGAAGTTGGTGTCGATGCCCATCACCTCGCCGGTCGACTTCATCTCCGGGCCGAGCAGCGAGTCGATCCCCTTGCCGGAGCGGGTGCGGAAGCGCTTGAACGGCAGCACCGCCTCCTTGACCGCGATCGGCGCGTCGGCCGGCATCGTGCCGCCGTCCCCCGTGGCCGGGAGCAGACCCTCGGCGCGCAGCTCGGCAATGGTCGCGCCGAGCGCGATCCGGGCCGCCGCCTTGGCCAGCGGCACCGCCGTCGCCTTGGAGACGAACGGGACGGTCCGCGAGGCCCGCGGGTTGGCCTCCAGCACGTAGAGCACGTCGTCCTTGAGCGCGTACTGCACGTTGAGCAGGCCGCGGACGCCGACGCCCCGGGCGATCGCCTCGGTGTAGCGACGGACCTCGGCCAGGTGCGAGCCCGCGAGGGTGATCGGCGGCAACGCGCACGACGAGTCGCCGGAGTGGATGCCGGCTTCCTCGATGTGCTCCATCACCCCGCCGACGTAGACCTCGCCGTCGGCGTCGCACAGCGCGTCCACGTCGATCTCGATGGCGTCGTCCAGGAACCGGTCCACCAGCACCGGGTGGTCCGGGGAGATGTCGGTGGCCCGTCCGATGTAGTCGCGCAGCGTCGGATCGTCGTAGACGATCTCCATGCCCCGCCCACCCAGCACGTAGGACGGCCGGACCAGCACCGGGTAGCCGATCTCGTCGGCGATCGTCTTGGCCTCGTCGTAGGACGTGGCCATGCCGTGCGCCGGCGCGCGCAGCCCGGCCCGGGCGAGCACCGCGCCGAACGCCCCGCGCTCCTCGGCGAGGTGGATCGACTCCGGGGAGGTGCCGACCACCGGTACCCCGGCGTTCTTGAGCCGCTGCGCCAAGCCGAGCGGGGTCTGCCCGCCCAGCTGCACGACCACGCCGACCACGCCCGGTCCGCCGGCCGCCCGGCCGGAGGAATCCTCCGCGTGCCAGACCTCCAGCACGTCCTCGAACGTCAGCGGCTCGAAGTAGAGCCGGTCGGCGGTGTCGTAGTCGGTGGAGACCGTCTCCGGGTTGCAGTTGACCATGACGGTCTCGTAGCCGGCCGACCGCAACGCCTGGACCGCGTGCACGCACGAGTAGTCGAACTCGATGCCCTGACCGATCCGGTTCGGGCCGGAGCCCAGGATCAGCACCTTGGGCCGGTCCGAGGGCACGACCTCGGTCTCGGAGTCGTAGCTGGAGTAGTGGTACGGGGTGGTCGCCTCGAACTCGGCCGCGCAGGTGTCCACGGTCTTGTAGACCGGGCGTACGTCGAGACGGTGCCGCAGGGTCCGTACGCCGTCCTCGGCGGCCAGCTCGGGGCGCAGGGCGGCGAGCTGCCGGTCGGACAGCCCGGCCCGCTTGGCCTGGCGCAGCAGTTCGGCGTCGAGCACCGGGGCGTCCACGATCTCGGTGCGCAGCTCGACCAGCGCGGCGATCTGGTCCAGGAACCACGGGTCGATCCCGCCGGACGCGGTGGTGACCTCGGCGATCGACGCGCCGAGGCGTAGCGCCCGCTCGACGGTGTAGAGCCGCCCGTCGTGCGGGACGCGCAGCGCGGCGAGGGTGTTCTCCCTGGTGGCGCCGGCCGGGTCGGGCACCGTCCAGAAGCCGGCCTCTTTGGTCTCCATCGAGCGCATCGCCTTGTTCAGCGCCTCGGTGAAGTTGCGCCCGAGGCTCATCGCCTCGCCCACCGACTTCATGGTGGTGGTCAGCTCCGGGTCGGCGCCGGGGAACTTCTCGAACGCGAACCTCGGGATCTTCACCACCACGTAGTCCAGGGCCGGCTCGAAGGCCGCCGGAGTCTTCAACGTGATGTCGTTGGGGATCTCGTCGAGGGTGTAGCCGATGGCCAGCTTGGCGGCGATCTTGGCGATCGGGAAGCCGGTCGCCTTGGAGGCCAGCGCCGAGGAGCGGGACACCCGGGGGTTCATCTCGATCACGACGATCCGGCCGTCGGCCGGGTTGACCGCGAACTGGATGTTGCAGCCGCCGGTGTCCACACCGACCTCGCGCAGCACCGCGATGCCCAGGTCACGCAGGTGCTGGTACTCGCGGTCGGTGAGCGTCATGGCCGGGGCCACGGTGACGCTGTCGCCGGTGTGCACGCCCATCGGGTCGATGTTCTCGATCGAGCAGACCACCACCACGTTGTCGTGCCGGTCGCGCATCAGTTCGAGCTCGTACTCCTTCCAGCCGAGCACGCTCTCCTCGATGAGCACCTCGTGCACCGGGCTGGCGGACAGCCCGTCGCCGGCGATACGGGCCAGGTCCTCCGGGGTGTGCGCCATGCCGGAGCCCAGGCCACCCATGGTGAACGACGGCCGGATGACCACCGGCAGGCCCAGCTCGGCGACGGTCGCCTCGACCTCGTCCATCGAGTGGCAGACCCGCGAGCGGGGCACCAGCCCGGCCGGGTCGTCGACGCCGAGGCGGACGCCGGCCTTGGCGACGATCTCCTTGAACAGCTGGCGGTCCTCGCCCCGGTTGATCGCGTCGATGTTCGCGCCGATCAGCTCGACACCGTACTTCTCCAGCACGCCGGCCTCGTGCAGGGCGACGGCGGTGTTCAGCGCGGTCTGCCCGCCGAGGGTCGCCAGGATCGCGTCCGGTCGCTCCTTGGCGATGACCAGCTCCACGAACTCCGGGGTGATCGGCTCGACGTAGGTCGCGTCGGCGAACTCCGGGTCCGTCATGATCGTCGCCGGGTTCGAGTTGACCAGGCTGACCCGGATCCCCTCGCTGCGCAGCACCCGGCAGGCCTGGGTACCGGAGTAGTCGAACTCGCAGGCCTGCCCGATCACGATCGGCCCGGAGCCGATCACCAGGATGTGCTTGAGATCGGTCCGCTTAGGCATTGCTGCGCCCCTCGCTGTGGGTCCGGCCCTCGATGAGATCGGCGAATCGGTCGAAGAGGTAGTCCGCGTCGTGCGGGCCGGACGCCGCCTCCGGGTGGTACTGGACGGTGAAGGCGGGCACGTCCACGGCCCGCAGCCCCTCGACCACGTTGTCATTGAGGCAGACGTGACTCACCCGAACCCCGCCGAAGTCGGTGTCGATCACCTGGTCGGGGACCACCGCGCCCTCACCCGCGCCGGGCACCTGAACCGCGAAGCCGTGGTTGTGGCTGGTCACCTCCACCTTGCCGGTGGCACGGTCGAGCACCGGCTGGTTGATCCCCCGGTGGCCGTAGCCCAGCTTGTAGGTGCCGAAGCCGAGCGCCCGGCCGAGGATCTGGCTGCCGAAGCAGATGCCGAACAGCGGCACCCGCCGGCCCAGCGCCTCCCGGGCCAGCGCGACCGGGCCGTCGGCGGTGGCCGGGTCACCGGGACCGGGCGACAGGAAGATCGCGTCGGCGCCGGTGGCGAGCAGCTCCTCGATGCTCGACCCGGCGGGCAGCACGTGGGTCGTCACCCCGCGCGCCGCGAGCCGGCGCGGCACGTTGCGCTTGATGCCCAGGTCCAGCGCGGCCACGGTGAACCGGTGCTCGCCGACCGCCTCGACGACGTACGGCTCGGCGGTGGTCACCTCCGAGGAGAGGTCGGCACCGACCATCTGCGGCGACTGACGCACCCGGGCCAGCAGGGCGCGCGGGTCGTCGTCGACGCTGGAGATGCCCACCCGCATGGCGCCCCGCTCGCGCAGGTGCCGGGTCAGCGCCCGGGTGTCCACGCCGCTGATGCCCACCACACCCTCGGTGGCGAGCCGGTCCTCGAGGCTGCCGGTGGCCCGCCAGTTCGAGCCGATCCGGGCCGGGTCGCGCACCACGTAACCCGCCACCCAGATGCGGCCGGACTCGTCGTCCTCGCCGTTGACACCGGTGTTGCCGATGTGCGGGGCGGTCTGCACGACCACCTGGCGGTGGTAGGAGGGGTCGGTGAGGGTCTCCTGGTAGCCGGTCATGCCGGTGTTGAAGACCGCCTCGCCGAAGGTCTCCCCGACGCTGCCGTACGCCTCGCCGTGGAACGTACGCCCGTCCTCGAGTACGAGGATTGCGGGTCTGCGCTTGACCATTACTTGACAGCCTTTCCGTCCAGGACCGTCGGCTCGCCACGCAGGAAGGTCGCCACGATGCGACCCGGCAGCGTCATGCGGGCGTACGGGGTGTTGCGACTGCGACTGGCCAGCTCCGCCGGTTCGATGGTGCGGCGGGCGGCCGGGTCGACGAGGGTCAGGTTGGCCGGCACGCCGGGTGCCGGGTCGACACCGTGGCCGGTCAGCCCGGCGATGCGGGCCGGGGTGCGGGACATCCGCTCGGCGATCAGGTCCCACTGGGGGCCGAGCACGTCCAGCGCGATGGAGAGGGCCGTCTCCAGGCCGAGCATCCCCGGCCGGGCGTACGCCCACTCGCACTCCTTGTCCTCCACGGCGTGCGGGGCGTGGTCGGTGGCGATCACGTCGAGCACCCCGTCGGCGAGCGCGGCGCGTAGCGCGGCGATGTCCGCGGCAGTGCGCAGCGGCGGGTTGACCTTGAAGACCGGGTCGTAGGTTTCCGCCCGCTCGTCGGTGAGCAGCAGGTGGTGCGGGGTCACCTCGGCGGTGACCCGTACACCGCGTGCCTTGGCCTGGCGCAGCACCTCGACGCTGCCGGCCGTGGAGACGTGGCAGACGTGCAGCCGGCCGCCCACGTGCTCGGTGAGCAGCACGTCCCGGGCGATGATCGCCTCCTCGGCGACCGCCGGCCAGCCGATCAGCCCGAGCCGGGTGGAGACCTCGCCCTCGTGCATCTGGGCGCCCTCGGTGAGCCGCGGCTCCTCGGCGTGCTGGGCGATGATCCCGTCGAACGCCTTGACGTACTCCAGGGCGCGGCGCATCAGCTTCGGGTCGGCGACGCAGAACCCGTCGTCGGAGAAGATGCGCACCCGGGCCGCGGAGTCGGCCATCGCGCCCAGCTCGGCGAGGCGCTCGCCGGCCAGCCCGACGGTGACCGCGCCGATCGGCTGCACGTCGACCAGCCCGGCCTCCCGGCCGAGTCGCCAGACCTGCTCGACCACGCCGGCGGTGTCGGCGACCGGGGAGGTGTTGGCCATCGCGCAGACGGCGGTGTAGCCGCCCAGCGCGGCCGCCCGGGAGCCGGACTCGACGGTCTCGGCGTCCTCCCGCCCGGGCTCGCGCAGGTGGGTGTGCAGGTCGACCAGGCCGGGCAGGGCGACCAGGCCGGTGCCGTCGACGACGGTGGCGTCCGGCGCGGACAGCCCCGGGCCGACCTCGGCGACCACGCCGTCGCGGATCAGCAGGTCGGTCGGCGCGGCGCCGACGACGCTCACGCTGGTGATGAGGTACGCGGTCACCGGTTGTTCCCTCCGAGCAGCAGGTACAGGACGGCCATCCGCACGGAGACCCCGTTGGTGACCTGTTCGACGATGGTGGAGCGGGGTGAGTCGGCCACCTCGGGGGTGATCTCCATCCCCCGGTTCATCGGGCCGGGGTGCATGACGATCGCGTGCGCGGGCAGCCGGCGCATCCGGGGCCCGTCCAGGCCGTAGCGGCGGGCGTACTCGCGGGCCGAGGGGAAGTAGGAGTCGTTCATCCGCTCCCGCTGCACCCGCAGCATCATCACCACGTCCACGTTGGGCAGCACGGAGTCGAGGTCGTAGGAGACGTCCGTGCCGGGGGCGAGCGCCGCGGCGATGTCCACCGGGATGAGGGTGGGCGGGCCGACCAGGGTGACCTTGGCGCCGAGGGTGGAGAGCAGCAGCACGTTCGAGCGGGCCACCCGGGAGTGCAGCACGTCCCCGACCACCGCGACCGACAGGCCGGCCAGCCGGCCCAGCCGGGCCCGCATGGTGTACGCGTCCAGCAGCGCCTGGGTGGGGTGCTCGTGGGTGCCGTCGCCGGCGTTGACCACCGACCCGTCGACCCAGTTGGCCAGCCGGTGCGGAGCGCCGGACGCGGGGTGTCGGACGACCACCGCGTCGGCGCCCATGGCCTGCAGGGTCAGCGCGGTGTCCTTCAGGCTCTCGCCCTTGGTGACGCTGGACCCCTTCGCGGAAAAGTTGATCACGTCGGCGCTGAGTCGCTTCGCCGCCGCCTCGAAGGAGATCCGGGTGCGGGTGGAGTCCTCGTAGAAGAGGTTCACCACGGTCCGGCCGCGCAGCGCGGGCAGCTTCTTGATCTCCCGGCCGGCGACGGTGGCCATCTCGGCCGCGGTGTCCAGGATCTCGGTGGCGGTGTCGGCGTCCAGGTCCGCGCCGGAGAGCAGGTGCCTGATCATGCGGTGGGACCCCCGTACAACTTGACCTCGTCCGTCCCGTCGGTCTCGGCGAGCGTCACCTTGACGCTCTCGGCGAGGGAGGTCGGGATGTTCTTGCCGACGTAGTCGGCCCGGATCGGCAGCTCCCGGTGGCCGCGGTCGACCAGCACGGCGAGTTGCACGGACGACGGGCGGCCCACGTCGTTGAGCGCGTCGAGCGCGGCCCGGACGGTGCGGCCGGAGAAGAGCACGTCGTCGACGAGGATGACCCGCCTGCCGTCGATGCCGCCGGGCGGCAGCTCGGTGGGGCCGACCGCGCGGGTCGCGTGCCGGCGCAGGTCGTCGCGGTACAGAGTGATGTCGAGCACACCGACCGGAACGGCGACGTCCTCGAAGGTGCTGATCCGGGCGGAGAGCCGCCGGGCGAGGGGGACGCCCCGGGTGGGAATCCCGAGCAGCACCGTGTCTGCGGCGCCCTGGGTCTTCTCCAGGATCTGGTGGGCGATGCGGTCGACCACGCGTTGCACGTCGGCGCTGGCGAGGATCACCTTCACCGAGGGTTGTCGCGGTGGTGACGAGCGGGCAGCCGGTGGGTATGCCACGGCGGACCTCCTTCCCCGCCTCACGGGACGGGTCGTTAAAGGATGTCGGGCACCTCCGGCCGGTCCAGGGACGGACGAGGGCCGGGGCTTCACGCCACGTTACCAGTGGTCACCGGGCCGATGGACGGCGGCCGCTGATCATCGGATCAGGCCGACGAATGGGGATAACTCCCCCCGTGCTCCCCAACGGTAAGGTCACGACCACTTGACCAGGTGTCGCAATCCCCGTACCGTCACGCTCCGTAGCGATCGACGGGAGAACCCCGAGCAGCACTGGGAGTGTCCGAATGCCCTCTGAATACGCCAAGTCGCTGGGCGCCCGCCTGCGCTCCATCCGCCAGCAGCAGGGTCTGTCCCTGCAGGGCGTGGAGGAGAAGTCGAACGGGCGGTGGAAGGCCGTGGTGGTCGGCTCGTACGAGCGCGGCGACCGGGCCGTGACGGTGTCCCGCCTGGCCGAGCTGGCTGAGTTCTACCGCGTCCCCGTCTCGGAGCTGCTGCCCGACGGCAGTGGGGTCCGTCACGAGCCAACCAGCAAGATCGTCCTGGACCTGGAGCGTCTCTACGACGAGGCCTCCGAGGATCTGGCCTACGTCGCCCGCTACGCCCGTGCCATCCAGCAGCAGCGCGGTGACTACAACGGCCGGGTGCTCTCCATCCGCGCCGACGACCTGCGGGCGCTCGCGATCGTCTACGACGCCTCGCCGTCGGGTCTGATCGAGCGGCTCACCGAGCACGGTGTGCTGGTCGCCGACCCGCGGGCGTTCTTCGCCTCCTGAGCAGTCGATCCACCGAAAGGGCCCGTGCCATCCGGCACGGGCCCTTTCGTCGTACGGAGCTGAGCGGTGGCTCAGCGGGTGGCGTACTCGGCGATCCGGCCGAGAATGCCGTTGAGGAAGCGCGGCGAGTCGTCCGTGGACATCTGCCGGGCCAGCTCGACGGCCTCGCTGATCGCCACCGCGTCGTCGATCTCGTCGACGTAGAGCAGCTCGTAGACCGCGATGCGGGCGAGGTTGCGGTCGACCACCGGCATCCGCTCCAACGTCCAGCCCTCGGCGTAGCTGGCGATCAACTCGTCGATCCGGTTCAGGTGCTCGGCGACACCCTCGACCAGGCCCACCGCGTAGCCCAGGTGCTCCGGTGCGGGCTTCTCGATCCGCTGGAGGTAGCCGGCGAGCACCTCCACCGGGGGCCGGTCCCGCAGGTCAGCCTCGTAGAGGACGTCCAGCGCCCGCTTGCGCGCCTTGCGGCGCGCCGGCATCTGCTGCTTGGGACCCTCAGCCATCAGGAGCGGCCGAGGTAACGGCCGTCGCGGGTGTCGACCTTGATCTTCTCGCCGGTGGTGATGAAGAGCGGCACCTGCACGGTCGCGCCGGTCTCGACGGTGGCCGGCTTGTTGCCGCCGGTCGACCGGTCGCCCTGCAGACCGGGCTCGGTGTACGTGACCTCCAGCACCACGCTGGTGGGCAGCTCGATGTAGAGCGGGACGCTCTCGTGCGTGGCGACGGTCGCCTCGGCCTCGGGGAGGAGGTAGTTGGCCGCCTCGCCGACCGTGCCGCCGGGGACGGTGATCTGGTCGAAGGTCTCCAGATCCATGAAGACGTAGTCCTCGCCGTCGGCGTACAGGTACTGCATCGTGCGCTTGTCCACGGTCGCGGTCTCGACCTTGGTGCCCGCGTTGAAGGTCTTGTCGACCACCTTCCCGGACAGCACGTTCTTCAGCGTGGTGCGCACGAACGCACCACCCTTACCGGGCTTGACGTGCTGGAACTCGACGACGGCCCAGAGCTCGCCGTCGAGGTTGAGTACCAGGCCGTTTTTGAGGTCGTTGGTGGAGGCCATTTCCTGCCTTGATCATCAATTGGCGGACAGACCCTACGAGTCTACTAGCTGCGTCGAATCGCCCGACCCCCGCTCGGGGCGCCTCAGTCGGCGGCCGTGGCGTGAACGGCCAAATGGTGCAGGGCGAGTCGATAGCCGTCAATGCCGAGCCCGCAGATCACACCGGTCGCCACCGCGGAGACCACCGAGTGGTGCCGGAACTCCTCACGGGCGTGGATGTTGGAGAGGTGCACCTCCACCAGCGGCCCGCGCAGCATGGCGCAGGCGTCCCGCACCGCGTACGAGTAGTGCGACCAGGCGGCCGGGTTGAGCACCACCGCGGCACCCTCGTCGGCGGCGGAGTGCAGCCAGCCCAGCAGCTCGTGCTCGGCGTCGGTCTGCCGGACCGTCACGTCGAACCCCAACTCCCCGCCGGTGCGCTCGCAGAGCGCCACCAGGTCGGCGTAGCTGGTCGAGCCGTACACCGCCGGCTCGCGGGTGCCCAGCCGACCCAGGTTCGGGCCGTTCAGGACGTACACCCTCACCGGCCACCCACCTCGCGGTAGGCGGCTTCGAGCAGCGCGTCGTCCGGACCCTCGAGCATCCCCGGGCGGGCCAGCCCGTCCAGCACCACGAAGCGCAGCAGGCTGCCCCGGGCCTTCTTGTCCACCCGCATCACGGCCAGCAGCTTCGGCCAGGCGTCGGCCGGGTAGCTCACCGGCAGGCCGAGCGCGGCCAGGGCGCTGCGGTGCCGGTCGGCGGTCGGCGCGTCCAGCCGGCCGGCGAGCCGGGCCAGCGCGGCGGCGTACACCAGGCCGACGGCGACGGCGTGGCCGTGCCGCCAGCGGTAGCCCTCGACCTGCTCGATCGCGTGGGCCAGCGTGTGGCCGTAGTTGAGCACCTCCCGCAGGCCCGACTCCCGCAGGTCGCCGGCGACCACGTCGGCCTTGACACGGATCGCCCGCTCGATCAGCTCCCGGGCCACCGGCCCACGCGGATCGGTGGCCGCGGCCGGGTCACGCTCGACGAGGTCCAGGATCGCCGGATCGGCGATGAAGCCGCACTTGACCACCTCGGCCAGCCCGGCCGCCAGGTCGGTCGCGGGCAGGCTGTCCAGGGTGGCCAGGTCCGCCAGGACACCGACCGGCGGATGGAAGGCCCCCACCAGGTTCTTGCCGGCGGCCGTGTTGATCCCGGTCTTGCCACCCACCGCGGCGTCCACCATGCCCAGCAGTGACGTGGCCACCGGCACCCAGCGCACGCCGCGCAGCCAGCAGGCCGCGACGAAGCCGGCAAGGTCGGTCACCGCGCCACCGCCGACCCCGACCACCGCGTCGGTACGGGTGAAACCCGCCGCGCCGAGCCGGTCCCAGCACGCGGCGGCGACGTCGATGTGCTTGCCCGCCTCGGCGTCGGGCACCTCGATCGGCAGCGGCTCGACGCCGGCGGCGCGCAGCCGTTCGCCGATCGCGTCGGCCAGCGCCTTCAACGGGGGCGCGTGCAGCACCGCCGCTCGGGTCGCGCCGGGCAGCAGCCCGGGCAGCGCGTCCAGCAGATCGCGTCCGACCAGCACGTCGTACGGCCGTTCGCCGCCGACGGGGATCCGGGTCACCTCGTCCATCGCCGGCAGCCTAGTCCAGCGGTGGCCGCGGTGAGGGTAGCCGCCCACCTGCTGGCCGGGCGGCCCACTCGGCCAGCAGCCGGGCGTGCTCGGCCACCGCGCCGCGCAGCGCGTCGGGGTGCCGCACGGTGAACGGGCAGCCCAGCCCGGCGAGCAACGCGGCCGTGCCGGGCAGGCTCTCCACCCGAGTGCGCAGCAGCACGCCGTCGGTGGTGGCGGTCAGCTCGGCCACGCTGGGCGGGACACGGCGGCGGGCGGCGACCAGGTCGGTCTCCAGCAGCACCTCGATCTCGTGCGCGTACGGCACGGCGGCCAGCGACCGTGTCACCCGGGCCACCGGGTCGAAGCCGTCCGGCACGGTGAACGTCGCGGTGCCGGGCGTCACGGCGTCGACCCGGTCCAGCCGGAACGTGCGGATCTGTCCACGCCGGTGGTCGTGGCCGGTGACATACCAGCGGCCGGCGTGGAAGACCAGCCCGTACGGGTCGAGCTCACGGTGGGACTGCTCGCCCCGCCACGAGCGGTAGTCCAGCGCCACCCGCTGCCGGTGCCGGGCCGCCGAGGCCAGGGTGAGCAGGGTGCCCGACGCCGGCTGCGGCCCCGGCTCGGGTCGGCGCAGGGTGAACCCGAGGTGCTCCTGCACGGCGGCCAGCCGGTCCGCGAGCGCCGCCGGCAGCACCCGGCGGATCTTCGCCAGCGCGGTGGCGGTGGCGGGTTGCTCGGTGCCCAGCCCGACCCGTTCGGCGACGACCAGACCGAGCAGCACGGCCACGGCCTCGTCGTCCGTGAGCATCAGCGGTGGCAGCTTGAACCCGGGCCGCAGCCGGTAGCCGCCGTAACGACCCCGGTCGGCGGTGACCGGGATGCCCAGCTCGACCAGGGTGGCGGCGTACCGGCGCACGGTCCGCTCGTCCACGCCGAGCTGGCCGGCCAGCTCGGCGGCGGTCGACCGGTGCCGCTTCTGCAGCAGTTCGAGCAGGCCCAGCACGCGAGCGGCGGGATGTGACACAGGCCACTCCTCCAAACCGGGCGGATTCTGTCCGGTTGCAATCGTACGGTCGTGTCCATACCCGAGAGAAGGAGCGACAGATGGCGACGTTCGTGCTGGTACCGGGGTTCTGGTTGGGTGCCTGGGCGTGGCGCGAGGTGACCGCCGCGCTGCGGGCACAGGGGCACGAGGTGTACCCGATGACGCTGACCGGGTTGGCCGAGCGGGACCACCTGGCCGGGCCGGAGGTGGGGCTGGAGACGCACACCACCGACATCGTCCGGCTGATCGAGGTCGAGGACCTGCACGACGTACTGCTGGTCGGGCACTCCGGCGGCGGCATGCCGGTCGCCCAGGCGGCGGACCGCATCCCGGACCGGATCGCCCGGGTGGTCTACGTGGAGAGCGGGCCGCTGCCGGACGGCACGGCGCAGTTCGACACGGTGCCGCCGGAGGAGCAGGAGGCGCTGCGGGCCGCGATCGGCAGCGGTCACCTGCTGCCGCCGCCGGCCTGGGACCCGGCGGCGGACCCCGCCAACCTGGCCGGCCTGGACGAACCGACCCTGGCCCTGCTGCGCGCCCGGGCCACCCCGCAGCCCCTGCGCGCGGCGACCGACCCGGTGCGGCGCACCGGCGGCCGTCCGGTGCCGACCGCGCTGGTGGCCAGCACCTTCCCGCTGACGGTGGTGGAACAGATGATCGGCGAGGGACACCCGTTCTTCGCCGGGCTGACCGGTGGTCGGCTGTTCGAGCTGCCCACCGGGCACTGGCCGATGCTCAGCGAGCCGAAGGCCCTGGCCGACGTGCTCGACACCGTCGCCCGCGGCTGAGGGAGGACGGGGCGGCCCGCCCGCGGTCGATCGGCCGGGGCGGGCCGACCTCAGCGGGGCAGCAGCTCGGTGATCTCGGCGACGATCTCCTCCGGGGGCCGACCGTCGGTGCGCACCGTCACGGTGGCCACCTCGGCGTAGAGCGGCCGGCGCTGGTCCATCAGGTGCTTGAGGGTGGCCCGTGGGTTGATCGCGAGCAACGGCCGACCGGCGCCGAGCCCGACCCGCTTCACGGCGTCGGGAAGCTCGACGGACAGGTGCACCACCCGGTGCCCGACCAGGGCGGCCCGGTTCTCCTCGGCCAGCACCGCGCCGCCGCCGAGGGCGAGCACCCCCGGGCTGGCCGCGAGCGCCGCGGCCACCGCGGCCCGTTCGAGGGTACGGAAGTGCTCCTCGCCCTCGTCGATGAAGATCTCCGGGATGGGCTTGCCGGCCATCGCCTCGATGTCGCTGTCGGTGTCGCGGAACTCCACCCCGAGGGCCTCGGCGAGCGCCCGCCCGACGGTGGTCTTGCCGCAGCCGGGCGCGCCGACCAGCACGACGACCGGCGCCATCAGCGGATGACCAGCGCGTCGAGGTACCCGGTCAGGTTACGGCGGATCTCGCCGACCGAGTCCCCGCCGAACTTCTCGGTGGCCGCCTCGGCCAGCACCAGCGCGACCATCGCCTCGGCGACCACCGCGGCGGCGGGCACGGCGCAGACGTCCGAGCGCTGGTTGATCGCGGTGGCCGGTTCACCGGTGGTGATGTCCACGGTGGCCAGGGCCCGGTTCAGCGACGAGATCGGCTTCATCGCGGCACGGACCCGCAGCGGCTCGCCGGTGGTGATGCCACCCTCCAGGCCGCCGGCCCGGTCGGTGACCCGGCGGACACCGGTGGCCGACGGGATGATCTCGTCGTGCGCCTCGGAGCCACGGGAACGGGCCTGCTGCCAGCCGTCGCCGATCTCCACGCCCTTGATCGCCTGGATCGACATCAGCGCGGTGGCGAGCCGGGCGTCGAGCTTGCGGTCCCACTGCACGTGGCTGCCCAGACCCGGCGGCACCCCGTACGCCAGCACCTCGACCACGCCGCCGAGGGTGTCGGCGGCCTTCTTCGCGGCGTCCACCTCGGCGACCATCAGGGCACTGGCCTCCGGGTCGAGGCAGCGCAGCGGGTCGGCGTCGATCCGGGCGGCGTCGGACGGGGTGGGGCGCAGCCCGGGCTTCGCGGCCACCGGACCCAGCTCGACGACGTGCGAGACGATCTCGATGCCGAGCGCCTGGCGGATCAGCGCTTTGGCGACCGTGCCGACGGCGACCCGGGCGGCGGTCTCCCGGGCGCTGGCGCGCTCCAGGATCGGCCGGGCGTCGGTGTGGCCGTACTTCTGCATGCCGGCCAGGTCGGCGTGGCCGGGCCGGGGACGGGTCAGCGGCGCGTTGCGGGCCTGCCGGGCGAGCTCGTCGGGGTCCACCGGGTCGGCGGCCATCACCGTCTGCCACTTCGGCCACTCGGAGTTGCCCACCCGGATCGCCACCGGGCTGCCCAGGCTGACGCCGTGCCGCAGGCCGCCGAGCACCTCGACCTCGTCCCGCTCGAACGACATCCGGGCGCCGCGGCCGTAGCCCAGCCGCCGGCGGGCCAGCTCGTCGGCGATCTCGGTGGTGGTCACCTCGATACCGGCCGGCACGCCCTCCAGCAGCGCGACGAGGGCGGGGCCGTGCGATTCACCTGCAGTCAACCAGCGCAACACAGCGGTCAGTCTGTCACGGCGGGCCGCCGGCCCGGTGCGCTGCCCGCCGCGTCCCGCCCTGCGGACGACGGGCGGCTGCCGGGCCGGGCCGCGTCGGGCGGCGCGGAAGCCGTCACGAGCCCCGGTGCGCGATCAGCGACTTGGTGAGGCCCAGCAGCCGCTCGTTGCGGATGGTGGCGTCCGGGAAGAGGTGCCGCATCTCCGCCCGGCCGATCAGCTCCGTGGTGAGGACCTGCCGGATGGCCGCCTCGTACGACTTGCCCGGGGTGTAGGCCAACGGCCACCTGCGCGCCACGACCACGCGCGCCGGCACCGGCAGGAACTGCATGCCGGGCGCCACCCAGTGCGGCTCGACCGGGAAGTACCGGTACGGCGTCTGCACCCAGTACGCGGGCGCCAGCTCGCGGATCGCCTCCGCCATGCGCCGGCGGCGTTCGTGCCCGCCCACGTGCTCGAGCACGCTGTTGCTGAAGACGAGGTCGTAGCGGCGGCTGCGGATGCTCTTGGGCAGCTCGCAGGCGTCGGCGTGGTCCGCCTCGGCCCAGTCGGGCAGCTCCGACGGCAGCGGCTCCAGGTTGACCACGTGGACGCGCGCCGGACGGACCGGCACCCGGGCCCAGCTCTCCACCCGCCCTCCGAGGTCGAGGACGTTCATCTCGGCGAGGTGCGGGAACGTGTCCGACAGCCAGGCGGCGCGCCGCGCCCGGCGCTTCGCACCGAGCGAGGTCGGCGAGTCGACCAGGCGGAACCTGAGCGAGTGAAGTGCCATGAGCGGCATCCTTGTCTGCTGTGTCGGGGGGCGGTTCGCACGGCGAACCGGTCGGCAGGTCGGTGGGCGCGGTCGTCAGATGCCCCGGCCCCGCTTGTGCAGGGTGCGCAGGACGGCGTCGGCCCGGACCATCCGGCCGGCCACCGCCAGTGCGAGGTAGGCGCGCGGCTCACGCGGGTTGCGCCGGATGGTGCGCCGCGCCCAGCGCAGCGCGCCCCGCCGGTCACCGGACGCGGCCCGGGCGAAGGCGATCTGCCCGGTGACCCGCGCCTCGCCGGCCGGCTGGGTGCCGAACTCCGGATAGCGATCCAGCAGCCACTGCAACGCCTCGGAGATGGTGTCCCAGCGCTGCGCGAAGTACGACCGCTGGTGCCAGCGCACCAGCACGTAGGGGGTGCGCAGGTTGACCAGCGGGGCGCTGCGGGCGGCCCGGAGAAGGAACTCGTAGTCCTCCGCGTAGCTGCCCGGGATCTCCTCGTCGACCAGCCCGAACCCGTCGCGCAGGGCCGCGGCGCGGATCAGGAAGGTGGACGGGTGCAGCTCGGTCAGCCGGTCCCGGAGCAGGTCGGCCAGGGCGACCCGGTCGAGGTCGAGCACCCGGTCCACGGTGTGGCCGTCGTAGCTGACCCGGATGCCGCAGCTGACGAACTCGGCCTCCGGCGCGGCGGCGAGCGCGGCGATCTGGGCGGAGAGCTTGCCCGGCAACCACTCGTCGTCGTCGTCGCAGAACGCGATCAGCTCACCCTCGGCGGCCAGGGTCCCCGAGTTGCGCGCCCCGGCCAGCCCGGGAGTGCGGCCGTTGCGGATCACCCGGACGACACGGTCCGGCCGGGACAGCTCGGCCAGCGACGCGTCCGGGTCGGAGTGGTCGTGCACCACCACGACCTCGACGGCGCCGGGATGGTCCTGGTCGAGGATGGCCCGGACCGCGGCCCGGAGCAGCTCCGGCCGGTCCCGGGTGGGCACCACGACACTGACCGTGGGTCGTGGCGTCATCGGTCCCGCCCGGTCCGCGCCCAGGGAAACCACCAGGCCCGGCGTCGTCCGGCTGCGGAGGCGACCAGCGCGTCCACGATCTGCCCGACCCGGGCCACCGCGGCGTGCCGCGCGTCGTGCGCCTGCGGGTCGGCGGCGACCGCGAAGCGGGTCGGGTCGGCCAGCCCGGCGGCCAGCGCGTCGCGCAGGGCCTGACGGGTCTCGCAGAGCGCGACCATGCCGGCCGCGCCGAGCCGGCGGGCGAAGAGCAGTTGGTGGTCGTCGACGTGCTCGCCGTGCGCCGGGTCCCGAGGGACCACGATGGGCAGGTGACCGTGCCGGCGGGCCTCCAGGATGGTCGCCGGGCCACCGTGGCAGACCACCAGGTCGACGTCGGCCATCGCGGCCTGCAACGCGTCGTGGCCGAGGAACGGCACCGCGCCGGGCACCGCCGGGGCCCGGGTGTGACCGTGCTGGATGGTGAGCCCCACGTGGTCGGCAGCTTCGACGTGCCACTCGTCCAGCCAGTTCACCAGCCGGTCGAAAGGGTGCTTGTCGGTGCCGACGGCGACCAGCAGTTGGAGCCGCGCGTCGTCGGCGCGGTCCCGCTGGCGGGGCACCAGCGCCGAATCCGGGCGGGGGGCGGGCCGGGCCGCGTGCGGCACGGGCCGGGGCGCGGCGGATCGGGCGGTGGGTGCGGTGCCGGTGGTCGCCTCCCCGCTCACAGCAGTGTTCCCACGACGGTCGCCTCCGGGTACTGCCGGCGTTGCTCGTCCCACTGCACCAGCATCGCGGAGAGGAACGGGCGGCAGAGCCGGGCGGTCAACGTGGGGGTGTCGATCCGGTCGTACACCTCGATGTAGACGGTGGGGACGCGGCGCAGCCGGGCCAGCACGATGAACGGGACGGCGACCCCGGCGCCGGTGGTGACCACCGCGGCGACCCGCCGACGACGCAGCACCCGCCAGGCGAGCAGCGCGTTGCGCAGGAGGTTCGGCAGGTTCCGGGTGGTCGGGTGGTGTGCCGGCACCAGGTCCTCCCCGGCGAGCAGCGACACCGCCTCCGGGGTGTCGAAGGTGACCCAACATCGGGGCCGGTTCTCGTACCAGGACCTCAGTGCCAGCAGTTGGGCCAGGTGACCGCCGCTGGAACCAACCAGCAGCAGGACCGGGGGCCCTCCGTCCTCAGTGCTCGTGTCCACGCGACTCCCCACAAGTTCGCTTGGAATTTCGGTCGGCGCCAGGCTGAAGCAGACCACAGGCCGACCGGCCGTTGTATAGGGCGACCGGACGAGCGTTCGATCTCCCGGCCGGGCTTTCCGGCGCGCCGGTCGCCCGATGGTCCATCGACCACCATCACGACAAGCAATTCTTCCGTCACGCTCAGCCAGTGGTCAACAGCCAACCGGCGTGGCGGTTTGTCGGAATCATGCCGTCTGTCGTTTCTCGACGATGTCCAGCAGAGAGGGGTGCAGGGCGGCGTTCCAACCCGCTCCGCCGTCGGCCAGCCGCCACGTCCGCAGCCACATCTCCAGCAGGTAACCGTCGGACACCAGACGGCGCTGAGCCGGCCCGAGCCCCAACCGGTCGCCGTACCGGTCGAGCTGGGCGTCGACGGCGTCCGCGGCCGTGCCGGCCGGTTCCCCGTGCAGCACCAGAGCCCGCTGGAACGCGTCGTGCGCCAGGTCGAAGCCGAGCGGGACCTCCTGCCCACTGTGCTCCCAGTCCCAGGCGACCAGTCGTCCGCCGTGCAGGCCGAGGTTCCACGGCACCCAGTCGCCGTGCCAGTGTCCGAACTCGACCGTGGTGTGCCCGTGCCGTCGTTCCAGTCCCGCCACCGCCGCGACCGCCCGCGCGCCGGACGGGTCCGCCGAGGCCGCCCGGGCAGCCTCGGCGGCCAGCCGGGCGAGGAACGGTGAGCCGGCCAGCGGGCGGGGCGGGGCCGCCGCGCGTCCCCTGCGGGCCACCGCCAGCAGCGCGGCGATCCGAGGCCGGTCGGTGACCGGCACGCCGCGTACCCGCGTCGGCAGAGGCTCGACCACCGCCACCACCTGTCCCGCCCAGTCGAGCCCGGCCAGCAGCCGGGGTGTCGCCGGGTGGTCCGGAACATCGCCCACCTCGGCCAACGCGCGCAGCGCGGCGGACTCGGCGGTGACGAGCGCCCGGGTGGCACCGTTCCAACCGATCTTCGCGTACCCGCGGGGCCGGCCGTCGGGGGCGAAGAGCTGAAGGGTGGGCTTGTGGTTCGGGTCCGGTGGGCGTACCCCGCACGCCGCGTACAGCGGCGCGCCGCCGAGGGCGGCGGCGAGCCGCTCGGCCAGCAGCAGCTCGAGGGGCTCCTGACCGGCCGGCACCGAGACGGTGAGGGTGGGAAAGGCCCGCCGTAGCGCGCCGACACGGGACAGCCCGCCCAGCGCGGCCCGCACCGCGCGCACCCTCGGTGGGCGCAGCGCGTTGTACGCGAGCAGGGACGCCGCCGTGGCCCGGGGCGCGCCGAGCGGCAGCAGGAACCGTGCCCGGGCCAGCGACGGGACCACCGCGTACCGGGCGGCGGGGCGGTGACCGGCCGGCGGGTCGCCCCCGACGGTCAGCGCGACGCGCTCGTCGCCGAAGACCGCCCGGGTCACCCAGCCCAGCCCGTCGGTGCGGGAACGCGGATCGGTGAACGCGGTGACCTGGGTGGTCACGCGGCCCGCTCCGGCCAGTCGAGGTCCAGCGCCAGCCGCTGCCGCAGCGCGTCGTTGTACGGCCGGTAGTACGCGGTCAGTTCCGCGCGCAGCGCCGGGTCCAGCGGGGCGGACCGCCGGTCGTTGTAGACCTTGAAGTTCGGCAGGTCGTGCGGGGGCAGCCCGAGGAAGTCCAG
Source organism: Micromonospora yongxingensis (assembly GCF_052601155.1). Lineage (NCBI taxonomy): Bacteria > Bacillati > Actinomycetota > Actinomycetes > Micromonosporales > Micromonosporaceae > Micromonospora > Micromonospora yongxingensis. Next base: position 19,012 of record NZ_JBQXEO010000027.1, on the reverse strand, counting down.
CGTCCGGCGGTAGGTGGCGCGCGCGTCGCGGTAGAGGCCCTCGCTGGGCAGGAAGAGGATCTGCGCCGGGTCGAACCGGTCCAGCCACGGCTCCAGGTGCTCCAGGTAGCGCCCCCGGGCCCGGTAGGTGTACCAGTCGTAGGGCTCGCTGACGTACTCCGGCTCGGCGATCAGCCGCTCCCGCTCCCCCGCCGTCCGCTCCTCCTCAGCGGCCAGCGCGTCGGCGAAGTCCAGCGGCTCGATGCCGTGCGTCCGCCGCTCCTTCCAGTGCGAGTACGCCCGCTCGACCGGGTCCCGCAGCAGCACGATCAGCCGCACCGACGGCATCAGCGCGGCGACGCGCTGCGCGGCCAGCGGGTGGAACATGTAGAGCGGGGCCGCCTCACCGACCCGCACCGGCCCGCCGTGCCGGCTCTCCAGCGCCGCCCGCTGCCGCCCGGTCGGAAAGTGCGATCGGTACCAGGCCTCGCCCCGGTGCCAGTTCTCCTCGAAGTAGTGCGAGGACTTCGTGTTCCAGGCCGGGAAGAGGCGCGGCACCAGCGGGTGCTGGATCAGGTAGTTCCACAGGGAGGTGGTGCCGCCCCGTTTGGTGCCGATGATGAGGAAGTCCGGCAGCGGCCGCCGGTCGCTGGTACGCACCGCGTAGTCGACCAGGGAACTTCTCACCCGGTTGGTCACCTGGGTCGGCACGAGCTGCTTCACCCGGTCTCGGAGGGACGACACGGCGGACCTCACCTGCCCTTCATCGACGCCGCGGCGGCACCGTCGGCGGCCGACGCCGCCCCCTGCCCGCCACGGAGCTGCCTCATGGTCACCCGGATGCGTCGTCGCACCCGGGGCACCGTCAACAAGCCGACGCAACCGGCGGCCAGCACGCCCAGCGCCACCACCAGACCGGCGACCCCCCGACCGCCCGTGGACACGCCGACCAGTGCCGCGATCCCCACCCCGGCGACGACCCCGGCCGCCGCGCGTACCAGCGCCGCGTCGACCAGCGGCTGGCCGACCACCGTCCGGGCGCAGCCGAACGCGGTGAGGTTCTCGGTGGCGATGCCGACCGCCCAGGCGACGGCCGCACCCGTCACGCCGTGTTCCGGGATCAGCCACAGCCCGAGGGAGACGGTGACCAGCAACCCGGCCACCGTCGCGACCAGATGCAGGCCGCTGCGCCCGCCCATGAGCAGCAGGCTCTGCACGTTGCCCACGCCGGTATTGACCAGCATGGCCAGGGCGAGCACGGTCATCGCGGTGGTGCCGGCGGTGAACTCCGGGCCGAAGAGCTGGAGGAACGCCAGCCCGAACACGGCGAGCAGCAGGTACACCGGCCAGGACAGCACCAGCGCCCAGGTGGTCAGCTGCCGGTGCACCGCCGCGGCGGCGGCCCGCTCGCCGCGACCCAGCAGCCGGGACAGCTGCGGCGACACCGCCACCCGCAGCCCCTGCATGGCGAGCTGCCCGGCCAGGATGTAGCGGCCGACCGCGCCGAACACGCCCGCGTCGGCCTGCCCGGCGAGCACCGACGTGAGCAGCACGCCGACCCACACGGCGCTGGCGTCGATCGCCGCGGACGCGGCGCGGGGCAGCGCGAAACGCCAGAACGTCGACCAGTCGGCCCGCTCGGGACGCAGCGGCGCGCCCCGGCCGACGCCGAGCGGACCGGCCACCAGCAGCAGGCAGACGAGCACGGCGAACGCCGCCGGGACCAGCCAGCCGGTCACGCCGACCAGCACGCCACCGCTGGCGACGGCGGCCACACCGACCAGCACCGGCCGGGCGACCGGCACCAGGACGGACTGCACACCGACGTACGCCCGGATCGGGCGGACGCAGCGCAGCACGGCGAGCAGGAGCGTCATCGCCACGACCAGCGGCACCGCGGCGAAGCTGACCGCGATCAGGGTCGTACCGCCGGCGCCCGGCCCGTCCAGCAGGCGCGGCGCGAGCGCGTCCGCCGCGAACACCCCGGTGAGGCCGACGAGGACGGCGGCCACCAGCGGCGGCAGGAACGCCACCGGGAGCACCCGGGCGGCGTCGCCCCGCCCGCCGGCGCGCCGCCTGGGCAGCGTCCAGATCAGGCCGGTCTCCGCACCGAGCGTGCACACGGCGGCGGTGACGGTGACGACCCCGATCGCGGCGAAGAACGCCCCCGAGCCGACGGTGCCGTAGCCGCGGGTGATGACCACCGCCAGCAGGAAGCCGAAGAGCCCGTTGGTGGCGGCGCCGGCCAGCCCCGCGAGGCCGGTGCGGGCGCTACGCCGGGCCTCGGTCGTACCGTCGGTCGGCTGCTCGTCGCCGGCGGAGTCGGCGGCCGGACGGGTGCCGGCCGTCATCCCGGAACGGCCGTCAGGCCGCGCGTGGCCGGTGCCCGCCGCCCGGGTCCCGCCTCCCGCTCGGTGAGCGCCATCGCGACGGCGACCGCGAAGTAGGCGACCGTGATGGTCGGGTCGGCCATGCCGTAGAACGGGATCTGCACCAGGCACACCACCGGGACCACCGCCAGCCACTGCCCGGGCGCCGAGCGGGCCCGCGCGCAGATCACCGTGACGGTCACGAACCAGGCCAGGAAGCAGAGCAACGCCGGTACGCCGTGACTGAACAGCACCGTCCAGAGCTGCCCCTGGGTGCCGACCGGCACCTGCGCCGCGACGGTGTCCACGCTGACCGGAGCGCCGTACCCGAGCCAGGGTGAGTCCCCGATACGGCGGATGACCTCCGCGTAGAGGGAGAACCGGTCACTGTTCGTGTCGCTGGACGCGACGCGGTTGCCGATCAGCTCCCCGATCGGGATCAGAAAGGTGGTGAGCCCGCCGAGGAGCAGCACCCCGACGACGGACGCGCCCACCCGGACGTTGCCGCGCAGCGCGGCCCGCGCGCCGAGCACGGCCAGTCCCACACCGAGGCTCGCGAACATCACCCGGTTCAGGGTGAGGAAGGCCGGCGCCAGGGACAGCGGCAGCGACACGAGCAGCGCCCAGCGGAGGATCCCGCCGCGGCGCAGCATCGTGTACGCCACGACGCAGGGCAGCGTCATCGCGTACGCGCTGCCGTAGTTGTTGGTGTACGGAAAGGGCGCCGCCGGCCGGTAGATCGGGTTGAGCGACAACTCGCTGTACTCGGCGGCGGTGACGTGCACCAGGTCCTGCATGTACGGGTGGCCGGCGACGCCGGCGGGCAGCAGCATCTCCACCGGGGTGGTCAGCGCGAACCGGGGCGCCACCACACCGAGCCAACCCAGTGCGACCAGACCGAACCAGAACAGGCAGACCGGCACGAGCGCCGCCGCAAGATCGGCTCGTTCCCGGGCGTAGACATAGACGTACACGCCCACCACGAGCGCGGTGAGGTAGTAGCCCAGCCGCAGGCCGAAGGGGAGCAGCGAGACCGGCGACGACAGTCGGGTGGCGCTGAGCAGCACCAGGGTCAGGAACAGCAGCCAGATGCCGGTGGCCGGTGGCAGCGGCACCCGCCCCCGGACGATCAGCATCGCCAGCAGCACCGCGCCGAGCAGTGGCCAGACCAGGTAGAACGCGCCCGCCAGCCACCACAGCGGGACCAGACCGAACATGATCAGCAGCGGCCAGCCGGGCAGCCGGGGCGGCGGCGGTGGCAGCGGTACGGTGCTGACCGGCGGGCCGCCCCCGTCCGGCTCGAGGCTCGCCAGGGCGACGGTGACGGGCACCGGTCAGGCCCGTCCGCTGCGGGTGAGCACGAAACCCAACGGGGCGACGCCGGCCGCGCGCAGCCGCTCCGCGAGCCGGCGCAGGTCGCCCTGCCGGGTCCCGTCCTGTTCGACGACCACCACCGCGGTGCCCTGGCGGGCCGCCGCGACGCCGCGCTCGTCGGCCTCGGCCGGCGGCGCGTTGAACAGCACGATCCCGGTGGAGGCGCGCTGCCGCCATGTGCCGAACCGCACTCCCCCAGCGCCCACGGGGATCTCCTCGGCGCTGTTCCGGACCGTGCTCGTGCCGCTCGCGGTCGTACCCGGGGTCCGGGGCAGGGTCAGGGTGGCGTCCGGGTCCGCCGACGGGCGCCGGCCGACCGGGTACGGCAACGGGCGGCGGACGGGGATCTGCTCGGTGACGTCGTGGCCGCTGGCCAGATCGGCGGCCCGGGGCTTCGGGACGAGCGAACGGACCGGACTGGCCGTCGCCGGCAGCCGGTCCCGGTCGGCCAGCACGGCGGCGCGCAGTTGCTCGAGGCGGCCGCTGTCGTCGGCCACGTACACGTCCCGGCCGGTCGCGGCGAGCGCGACGGCCAGACCGGCGGTGACGGCGGTCTGGTCCTCGCGGGTGGTCAGCAGAGCCACCCGGGCCGGCTCGCGAACCCGCTCGGCGATCGCCATCGCCACGTACCGGATGTCCGCGTCCACCGCCCTCCCCCGGCCGCGGAACAGCCGGCCGCGCACGGTGCCGAGCAGCGGCAGGCCGGTGACGTCCCGTCCGTCGTGGACCGACCGGACCCGGCGGTCGGCGGACTCCCACGCGTACGCGAGCACCACGCCGAGCAGTGCGCCCCCGAGCAGCCCGGCCAGCACGTAGAGCAGCGTGTGCCCGTCGGAGGAGACCAGGACGTGTTCCGCGCTCTGAGTGATCCAGCCCGGGTTGACGTCGACCGCCGCGATCTCGGTCCGCGACGACTTCAACTGGGTCAGTTGGTTGTTGGTGCCGCCGAGTTCGGCGACCGCCGCGTCCAACGAGCCGTCCCGCGCGCCCGCGATGCGCCGCTGCAACGCCTCCCGCTGCTTGTCCACCTCCGCGATGCTCTCGTCGTAGCGCCGCAGCATCTCGGAGCGCTGCTTCTCGTACATCGTCCGCCGCACGTCGAGGTAGGTCTGCGCGGCGAGGTTGACGTTGCGGACCGCGTCGTCGGCGGAGCGCCCGGTGTACGAGAAGCGCAGGATCTGCCCGCCGGTCGGCACCTCCACCTCGAGTGCGTCCCGCACGTCGCGCTGGTCGTCGCCACCGGCGGTCACGAGCCGTTGCACCACCTCGGTTCCGGTGGCGATACCGCTCTCCACGTTCATGTTCACCGCGCGGTCGGCGGCGGCGCCGCTCGGGGTGAACGCGTCGGTGACGACCGGGCGCACCGCCACCACCGCGCTCGCGGTGACCGCGCCCGGACTGAGCAGGACATACCCGAGGGCGGCGAGCAGGCCGACCGCGGCGACCGCCGCCACCAGCCGGATCCGGTGCAGGGGGACGCGGAGCAGGTCGGTCAGGGTGACCGTCCGGGCCGGCGTGCCCCCACCGCCGAGCGGGTCGGCGGACCAGGAACCGGAAGGTGCATCAGCCATGAAACTTCACCGTCTGTTATGGATTGCCCGGACGGAACGACGCCCGTGCGCGCCGTACATTCCCCTGCGACGCATCCGGCCGGCGACGTGGTCCGCCGCCGGCCCGACGTGATCTATCGATTCTCTGTGACGAACGGGTCGTCGTCACTGCACGGAGAAGAAAATCCTCGGCGTGGACCACGTCAGTCCCCCGCCCGCCGGCGCGATCACCGTGCTGGTCGCGCCGTCCACGGCCGGGGCGGCCGTCGGGTCGAACGCCACGCTGCGCAGCGTGCCGTCGGTCGCGCCGTACACGATCCGGCCGCCGACCCACGCCATGCCCCGCACCGACGACCAGGTGACACCGGTCGTGGGAAGGGGGAACTCGGTGGCGCCCAGGTAGTTGCCGTCGATCTCGAAGTAGCGGTAGTAGAGCGCGTTGGCGCCGCTGCGGGTGTAGTAGAGCCGGCCGTCGAGGTAGAACGCGCCGGTCATGCCAGCGGCGTTGAACCAGTCGTTGAACCCCGACGACTCCCACGGGACGCCGATGGCGCCGCCGTTGAACATCGAGACGTCGATCCGGCTGCCGGTGGGGGTGCCGGCCACCGTGTGCGCCCAGTAGATGCGGTCGCTCACCCGCCAGGTCGCCCCGGCGTTGGTGTAGGTGGGCTGGCTGACCGTGGCCGGCGTGCCGACACCCGCGCCGTTGAACGGCACCTTGGCCAGCTGGCCCTCGCCGGTGCCGAGGTAGAGGTTGCCGGTGGTCGCGGTCGGCGGGTTCTTCGGGACGACGGTGCGGCCTCCGGCGAGCGGGAACATGCCGAGCCGGCCGTGGTACTCGCTGCCCATGCCGTCGGAGTTGTGCCCGAAGTAGAGCCCGTCGCTGCCCCGCCACAGCACCGGCACCTGGGAGCCCCAGTTGCTGGTGCCGGCCGGCATGGACGCGCTGCCGCGGCGGCCGGGGTTCCAGGCCACCGGCAGGCCGGTCGCGGGGGTGACGGCGGCGATGCCGAGCCGGTCGATCGCGCCGTTGCCGGCCGCGTCGGACGCGTTCGGGTTGTTCAGCCAGCGGAAGTGCCCGCCCAGGTAGATGACGTTGTCGGCCACCTCCACCGAGGTGATGGTGTCGTTGCCGGTGTAGTCGACCCAGGTGCCGAGCTGGCCGCTGCCCCGGTTGGCGGTCTCGAACCGGATCAGCGCGTCGCAGTAGGCGGCCGGCCAGCCGGCGCCACCGTTGGTGCCGACGACGAACCAGGTGCCGTCCGCACCGAACTTCACGTCCTGCACGTAGTGCACGAAGGTCGTGGGCGCCGCGCACGGCGGGACGAACTTCTCGGTGCTCCAGTCCAGCACCGTCGGCGTACCGGAGAGGTCGATCAGCGCCATCTGGTTGCGCGACAGTCCGTTGACCAGAGTGAAGTTGCCGCCGGCGACCATCGTCTGCCCGTCCGGGGTGATGTCGATCGTCCAACCGTACGAGCCGGTGCCGTGCCGCCCGACGGTGGCGTTGATGGCGAAGGTCGGGTCGATCGCGCCGGTGCTGGCGTTGAGCCGGCCCAGTCCGGAGTGCGCGGCACCGTTCAGCCAGTTGAAGGCGCCGGCGACGTAGAGCCAGTTGCCGCGCAGCACCATGTCCCGGATCATGCCGCCGTCGGAGCGGCCGACCCAGCTGTCGACGGTCGCCCCGGTCGTGGGGTTCAGCGCCACGAGGTTCTTCCGCGAGACACCGTTGACGGTCTTGAACCCGCCGCCGACGATGAGCGTGCCGTTCGGGCCGGCGAGCAGGGAGTTGACCGGGCCGTCGAGGGCCGGCAGGAAGGTGGTCGAGATGGTTCCGCTGGTCCGGTCGTACGCGAACAAGTAGCTCTGCCCGATCCACGGGGCGCTGGCGTTCTGTCGGATCTCGGTGAAGCTGCCGCCCACGTACACCTGCGACCCGACCTGCGCGAAGGCGCGGCTCTCACCGTCGCGGCCGTGTGGCGTGTTGTCGGCGGGGTTGGTTGATACCAGGGTCGCCGTCTCGGGGGCGGGCACCACGGTGGCCGAGGCCGCCGACGGGACGGTCATCACGGCGGCGGCGGTCACCAGGCCGACCAGGGCCGCGCGGATGCGGAATCCGGCAGATCGCCGAGAGAGCGGAACTTCGGGCACGCTACGCCTCCAAGATGGACGAGAACCCGCGTAGCGTGCCTCGCCGATCCCGGCCGGCGACATCCGCCGATTGGGCGGTCAGTGGCCCCGAGCGACGACATCAGCACTGGCTGTCGGATGTCCGACGGACCTCCGACCGCCCCTCGCCGTCGCGCGAGCGTCGCGGTGTCAGCCCCCCGGAGTCGGTTGGCTGAGATAGGCGTCGCGGCCGGCCCGGGCGAACCCCGCAAGGGCGGACGGGTCGTGGTTCATCGTCATGTCGCAGGTGCGCGTCCGGGTGGTCACGCCGGCGGAGTTGAAGTAGATCGCCGCCTTGATCTTCGGGTGCGCCTTGAGCGCGGCCGGGAACTCCTCGAACCAGCGCCGCTTGGCGTCCGGGTCGGCCGTGTCGAAGTTGGTGCCGAACTCGGCGAGCATCCGGGGCTTGCCCGCGCCGATGCCGCTCTGGTCGAGCCAGCGGTAGAAGCTGCCGATGGTGGTCGACGGGCTCTTCCACGTCGTACTGCCGTTGCAGACGTGGAAGTTGTACGGGTCCCAGGCCACCCAGTCCACGAAGCGGTCTCCCGGGTACAGGCCGGCGTACCGGCCGTAGTGGCCCGACCAGCCCATCATCGTCCACACCCAGACGGCGTTGTGGGCGCCGGCGGCGGTGAACCGGTCGTGCACGTACTGCCAGGCGCGGACGAAGTCGGCGTCGCCGCCCTTGCCCGGGTCGTCCTCCGGCTCGTGGTCGAAGCCCATGAACACCGGCACACCGGTCGCCCTGATCCGGGCGGCGACAGCGTCGATGGTCCCGTCGTGCCGGCCGCCGTAGACGTCCTTCCAGGTGAGGACGGCACCCGAGGAGAAGACCCGGGACTCCCAGGCGAAGAACATCACCCGGCCCTCACGCATCTGCTGCTGTTCGTAGGAGTCCGGGAAGGCCCCGTTGCTGCCGCTGTTGGAGAAGTCGTGGTAGCGGTGCACGATGTCGAAGCTCCGCCCGACCTGCGCCTCGATGTCGGTGATGGCCCGGCCGTGATCCCAGGTCGACGGGTTCGTCGGCGAGTACATCCCCCACCAGGCTCCGCACGAGGGCACCAGCTTCGGCGACACCTGTCCGCACCCGGTGGTGGGGGGACGCGGTGCTGAGGTGGGCGGCGGGCTGGGCGCCGGCCGGGTCGGGCTCGCGCTGGCGGACGGCGGCGGCGTGGTCGGTGCCACCGTCCGGCTGGGAGACGGCGCGGCGCTGCTCGGCGCCGACGTCGGGGTCGGGCGGCTCGCGACGTCGTACGCCAGGACCAGCCGGGGACGCAGGTCCGGGTTGCGGTTCTCCGTCGAGGCCCAGTAGATCCGGGTCTCCAACCCGGTCTGCGCCATCGAGACGGTGAGCGTGCCGTCGCCCGTGACCAGCTTGGACACGTCCCACTCGTTGAAGCCGGGCCGCACACCGGTGACCGTGTCGACGGCGGGGCCCACCGGCCCCGGCGCCGGCCGTGCCAGCCGCGCGTCCAGCGTGGACGCGTGGACCGTCACCGTGGCGTCGAACGCCTGCCAGGCGTGCACCCGCAGGGTGGCCCGGACGTTGACCGCGTTCGGCGGCAGCGTGGGCGTCGCGAACTCCAGGACCGCCTCCCGTGCGCCACTGGGGCGGGCGTCGCAGCGGTTGGGGCAGGTGGCGAGGGTGGTCTTCGCGCCGTTGTCCCCGTCCTGGCTGACGGTCGTCGCGGTGGTGTCCGCCGTCGCCGCGATCGACACGTCGTCGGCGGCCAGCAGCGGCACCATGGTGGCCACCAGTCCACCCACGACCGTCGTGGCGGCCACGCCGAGCAGCAGTGCCTTGCGTCGGCCACCGCCGCGTCGGACGTGGCGGGGCGCTCCATACCTGCTCAAACCGGCTCCCTGTGTCGACCACCGCAAACTGTGCGCAGCGTATCGGCGTACACACGGCGACGAGTGGCTGACAACCGGTAGCTAAGCGGGTCTTAATGGCAGCCTAAGGATGCCCGCAGGTCGCCGGCTGTGCGGCGAACGATCAGGTGGTGGTCGCGACCCGCACGGGCACCGCCGTCGCGGGCCCGGCGGGTGTGCGGACCCGGCCCTCGGCCACGAGGACCGTCAGCACCATCACGCCGAGCAGCAGGGCACCGAAGATCCAGCCGCCGATCACGTCGGTGAACCAGTGCCGCTCGGCGTAGATGCGCGTGTAGCCCTCCACCGAGGCCAGCACCGCCAGCGCGGTCACCATGGCGATCCGGCCGCGCCGCGGGATGTTCCACGTCAGGCCCGCCAGCACCGCGATGGTGCCGAAGGTGAGCATGACCCGCGCACAGCCGCCGGAAGGATAGGTGCCGAGGTCGGTGGGTGGGTGGCCCCGGTCCACGGTGAGGGCCAGGATCTGCTGGGTGTACTGCTCGACGACGAACTGCATCGGCATCGCGAGCAGGGGGATCCACCAGCGGCGGCGGCGCCAGGCGATGGCGAAGCCGACCGCCGCGACCACGGTGACCCACTTGAGCGGGTACCGGTCGCCCAGCGCGGTGACGAACGAGTTGAGGTCGGCCCACGCGTCGACCCGCCGGGCGTGCACGTAGTCGAAGACGGCGTGGTCGACGGTCGGCTCCAACCTGGACAGCGCCTCGCCCAGCGGCCAGCAGATCGCCACCACCGCCGCGCATCCGGCGAGCGCGACGACGAGAGCGGCCCCGAGCCGGCCGAACGCGTCGGTGAGCCCGGCCACCGCGACGCGCAGTCGCTCCGCCATCCGACTCTGCCGCACGGCCGGCGCCCAACGGACGGCCGCCAGGGGAACCAGGACGACGGGCGCCAGCACCGACAGCGCGCCCAGCACGTAGATCAGGACCATGGCCGGTCACCGCCGTCCGGGCCGAGCGAACGGCACCGCCCCATCCTTGGCACGCCACCGCGTGGTGAACGCCAGATCATCGGTCCTCCTGTCCGCGGGCCGTCGAACAACTCCCGATCCAGGCCCCGTGGACAGCCTCCCGGACAGGATCGACCACGCCGGCACCAACACGTGACGATCGATTGGTGACACGTTAGGGGACGCCTGACCACCGCGATAGCCGCCGCGTCCGTCCTGTCGCGTTCCACCGCCTCGGGTGTCGCACTGCCGACAGTCGCGGTCGCCGGGCTGGTCGAGCCAGCTCAGTGGCGGGACGCGTGCAGGGCCGCCGCCATCGCGTCGCGGGGCGCGCTCACCCCGGTGAACTGCTCGAACTGGCCGACCGCCTGGGCCAGCAGCAGGTCGAGCCCGGAGACGATCCGACAACCGACGACCTGCGCGGACGCCGCGAGGGGCGTTGGCCACGGATCGTAGAGCGCGTCGAACAGCACGGTGTCCGGCCGCCAGGCGATCGTTGCGGCGAGCGGGTCCGCGACGCCCTTCGGCACGGTGGAGATCACGACGTCGGCGCGGCACCGGTCGGCGGCGTCGGCCCAGGACGCGCCGGCCATCGACAGGCCGACCGCCCGTGCCACCGAACCCAACTCCCCGACCGCCTCGGGTCGACGCGCCACCACGGTCGCCGTGCGGACCTCGAGGAGGGCCGCCGCGGCCAGCGCCGCGCGGGCCGTCCCACCCGCGCCGAGCACCGTCACCGTCGCCCCGGGACGCACGCCGGCGGCGGTGAGCACGTCGACCATGCCGCCGACGTCGGTGTTGTCCGCGCACCAGGAGCCGTCCGGCCGGCGTACCAGCGTGTTGGCCGCGCCGACGGCGACGGCGACCGGCGAGGCCCGCGCCGCCACCGCGAGCGCCGCCTCCTTGCCCGGCATGGTCACCGACAGCCCGGCCCACTCCGGGCCCAGGCCGGCGACCAGGGCCGGCAGCTCCGCCGCCGCGCACTCGATCCGGGTGTACGACCACCCGGTCAGCCCGGCCGCCGCGTACCCGGCGGTGTGGATCACCGGGGAGAGGGAGTGCGCGATCGGTTTGCCCAGCACCGCGGCCCGTCGTCGGAGCGCCATCAGATGATGCCGGCCTCCCTGGCCTTGGCCTCGTTGCGCTGGTGGGCCTCGTAGGTCTCCGCGAAGGCGGAGTGGCCCTGCTTGTCGATCGCCACGAAGTAGAGCCACTTGCCCGGCGGCGGGTCCATGGCCCCCTCCAGGGCCTGCCTGCCCGGGTTGTTGATCGGAGTGGGGACCAGGCCACGCAGCTTGCGGTTGTACGGGTTCTTCGGGTTGTCCAGATCGGCCGCCGTCATCTGCGCGGACGTCTTGGTCTGCTGGCCGGTCAGCTCCAGGTAGTAGTTGACCGTGACGTCCATCTCCAGGCAGTTGCAGGGGAACTCGCCGTAGACCCGGTTGTAGGCCACCCGGGCGACCTTGCCCAGGTCGTCCTTGTTGCCCGCCTCGGCCTGTGCCAGCGAGGACACGATAAGCGCCTCGTACGGGCTGACGCCGCCCCGCTCCTTCTGCACCCGGTCGGCGAACTTCATCTCCTCGGTGACGGTGAGGAAGTTCTCCACCATCAGCTTGAGGATGCTCTCCGCGGTGGACTTCGGCGGGATCTCGTACGTGTCCGGGAAGAGGAAGCCCTCGACGGACCTGGGGACCTTCTTGCCGTCCTCGCGCTTGAACCACCAGTCGGGGATGCCGAGCTCCAGCGGGTTCTTCGCGGCGGCCTCGAAGTCCTTGACCGGGATCTTCGTCTTCTCCGACAGCAGCTTGTAGATGTTCTTGCTGCTGCGCCCCTCGGGGATGGTCAACCCGTTGACGATCTTGTTCTTCAGGTCGAGCATCGCGGTGACGGCACTCGCGCCGCTCATCTGCTTGCGCAGCTTGTACGTGCCCGGCTGGATGTTCTTGCTGCGCGAGTTCGCCTCGGCGGCCTCGATGAACGCCTTGTGGCTCTTCACCACGTCCGCGGTGACCAGCGCGTCTGCCATGTCGGCGATGAGGGCGCCGTTCTTGATCTCGACGGTGACCTCACCGGTGCCAGCCCCGTCGTAGTCCGGGGTGACGAAGTAGTTCTGGATCCGGTCGAAGCCGTAGAACGCTCCGCCGCCGATGCCGCCCAGCAGGACCAGGGCCAGCAGCAGGGCCATGAACGTCTTGCCCCGTCCCCCGGAGCCGCCGCCCTTGCGCTTGCGGACGAAGCCCCGCCGGTGCCGGCCCTTCTCCCCCCGCTCCGGCTCGTCGAACCCAAGGTCCAGATCGTCGATCATTACGTCCGCCTCCGCTGCGCGTCCAGCCAGCTCTGCAGGATCTCCACCGCGGCCGCCTGGTCGACAACCGCACGTTGACGCTTGCCCCGAACGCCACGCTCGGCAAGCCTACGAGAAGCGACCACGGTCGACATCCTCTCGTCAGTGAGCGTTACCGGGACGGGCGCTATCACATCGACCAGTCGGTCAGCGTACGCCTTCACATGGATGGCCGCCGGTCCGTGCTTGCCGGCGAGATTGACCGGAAGGCCGACGACGACCTCGACGGCCTCGTGTTCGGCCACCAGCGCCGCCAGCTGGGCAATGTCGCTCGGCACCGTGTCCGCCGCGGCGGTGAGATCCCGGGCGAGAGTCACCAGCGGCGTCGCCAGCACCCCGTCCGGATCCGAACGGGACACTCCGACCCGCACCTGACCGACGTCCACGCCGATCCGAACGCCACGCGTGCGTCCACTCACCGACGGTCACCACCGGAACCGAACAAGCCAGGGCGGGCCGATCGGCCCGCCCTGGTCGAAAGATGGTGGTCCATCACGCCTCGGTGATCGCCTTCTCGACGGTGAGTAGCAGGTTCGGCGCTTCGGCCGCCGGCAGGCCACCACCCTGGGCCAGGTCGGGGCTGCCCCCGCCGCGCCCGGAGAACGCCGCCTTCACCAGATCCGATGCGGCGAGACCCCGACCGCGGGCGGCCTGGTTGACCGCCACCACCAGGGACGCCTTGCCGTTCGCGCGGGCCGCCACCGCGACCACCGCCGGCCGCGCCGGGTCGATCTTGCCCCGGATCTCCTGGGCGAGCGTCCGCACGTCGTTGCCGGCCGCGCCCTCCGGCGCCTCGGTGCCCACGTACGCCACCCCGCGCACGTCCTTGGCCTGCGCGGCGAGCGCCGACGCCCCGCCCAGCACCAGTTGGGCGCGCAGCTTCTCCAACTCCTTCTCCGCGTCCCGGAGCTGGGTGACGGTCTGCTCGACCCGGTCGGCGACCTGCTCGTTGGGCACCCGGTACAGCTCGGCCAGCCGGGAGACCAGCAGGTGCTCGCGGGCCAGGAAGCCGAAGGCGTCCATGCCGACCAGCGCCTCGACCCGGCGAACACCGGAGCCGATCGACGACTCGGAGAGGATCTTCACGAGGCCGAGCTGGGCCGAGCGGGCCACGTGCGTGCCGCCGCACAGCTCCCGGGCGTAGTCGCCCACCTCGACGACCCGCACCTCTTCGCCGTACTTCTCGCCGAAGAGCGCCATCGCCCCGATCCGCCGCGCCTCGTCCAGCGAGGTGATGAAGGCGTGCACCTCCAGGTCGGCCAGGAGCACCTCGTTGACCTGCTGCTCCACGTCTCGCAGCACGCTCGGCGACACCCCGGTCGGGGTGTTGAAGTCGAACCGCAACCGACCCGGCGCGTTCAACGAACCCGCCTGGGTGGCCGAGTCGCCGAGGAAGTTCCGCATGGTCTGGTGCACCAGGTGGGTGGCCGTGTGCGACCGGGAGATCGCGCGCCGCCGGGTGGTGTCGATCTCGGCGTAGCCGGTCTCGCCGGCGCGCACCTCACCCCGGATCACCCGGGCCCGGTGCACGATCAGACCGGGCACCGGCTGCTGCACGTCGAGCACCTCGACCTGACCGCCGCCCACGGTGATCATGCCCTGGTCGGGTTGCTGACCGCCGCCCTCGGCGTAGAACGGGGTGGTGTCCAGCACCAGCTCGATGGTGTCGCCCTCGGTCGCCGCCTGACGCGGGCCGCCCTCGCCGAGCAGCGCCCGCACCGTCGACTCCCGCGCCACCTCGCTGTACCCGGTGAACGTCACGGGGCCACCCGCGTCCAGCACCGACCGGTACGCCGACACGTCGGTGTGCCCCGTCTTGCGGGCCTGCGCGTCCGCCTTCGCCCGGGTCCGCTGGTCGGCCATCAGCCGGCGGAAACCCTCGTCGTCGACCTTGAGGCCCTGCTCGGCGGCGATCTCCAGGGTCAGGTCGATCGGGAAGCCGTACGTGTCGTGCAGCTGGAACGCCTTCGCCCCGGACAGCGCCGTGCCGCCCGCGGTGCGGGTCTCGGCGATCGCGGTGTCCAGGATCGTGGTGCCGGCACGCAGGGTGGACAGGAAGGCTTCCTCCTCGGCGTACGCGTACTGCGCGATCCGGTCGAAGTCGGTCGCCAGTTCCGGGTACGACGGCGCCATGCAGTCCCGCGCCACCGGGAGCAGCTCGGGAAGCGCCCGATCCTGCCAGCCCAGCAGCCGGACCGACCGGATCGCCCGGCGCATGATCCGGCGCAGCACGTAGCCACGCCCCTCGTTGCCGGGGGTCACGCCGTCGCCGATCAGCATCAGCGCCGTACGCACGTGGTCGGCGATCACCCGCAGCCGGACGTCGTCCGGGTGCGACTCGCTGGCCACGTGGCCGGAGTGCGCGCCGTAACGCTTGCCGGTCAGCTCGGCCGCCCTGTCCAGGATCGGCCGGACCTCGTCGATCTCGTAGAGGTTGTCGACGCCCTGCAGGATCGAGGCCATCCGCTCCAGGCCCATGCCGGTGTCGATGTTCTTCGCCGGCAGCTCGGCCAGGATCGGGTAGTCGTCCTTGGTGGTGCCCGGACCCCGCTCGAACTGCATGAAGACGAGGTTCCAGAACTCCATGTAGCGGTCCTCGTCGACCGCCGGGCCGCCCTCGCGGCCGTACTCGGGGCCGCGGTCGTAGAACAGCTCGGAGGACGGCCCGCACGGCCCGGGGATGCCCATCGACCAGAAGTTGTCGGCCTTGCCCCGGCGGACGATCCGGTCGGCCGGCACGCCGATCGAGCGCCAGATCTCGAACGCCTCGTCGTCGTCCAGGTAGATCGACGGCCAGATCCGCTCCGGGTCGAGGCCGAAGCCGCCGTCGGCCTGCGACTTGGTGATCAGATCCCAGGCGAGGGGGATCGCGCCGTCCTTGAAGTAGTCACCGAAGGAGAAGTTGCCGTTCATCTGGAAGAACGTGCCGTGCCGGCTGGTCTTGCCGACCTCGTCGATGTCCGGCGTGCGGATGCACTTCTGCACGCTGACCGCCCGCCGGTACGGCGGGGCCTGCTGACCCAGGAAGTAGGGGACGAACTGCACCATGCCGGCGTTGACGAACAGCAGGTTCGGGTCGCTGATGGCGGGCAGCGGAGCCGACGGCACCACGGCGTGACCGTTCGCCTCGAAGTGCGCGAGGTACCGCCGCTTGATCTCCGCCGTCTTCATCGCTGGTGTTCCTCCGGAAAAATCTCTCGATCGCCGATGCGCGGGTCCTCCCGCAACTCGGCGAACTGGTCGTCGAACGCCTCACCCTGGGCGAACGCCTGGTGGATCTCCTGCTCGCGCTCGGCCATCCCGATGCGAACGTCCTCCACGAAGCTACGCAGCGACTCGACCAGCCCGCCAGCGGATTCCGACAACGAGCTGGCCATGCCGGCCGGGGTGTACGCCTGCGCGGTCCGGGTCGCCTTGCGGACCACCACCACGCCGACGGCGAGCCCGATGCCGAGCCAGAACAACCGCCTCATGTCTCGCTACCTCCTGGTGCGCCGGCCGGTCAGCGGTTGCCGCGCCGGGCAGCGCGCCGCTGCTGCTTGATGGTGTCGCGCACCTCGCGCTCGGTCTCGGCGTGCCGGCGGCCGGCGGCGGCCTTGCGTACGCCGTAGCCGAACGCGGCCACCTTGACCAGCGGGTTCGCGGCCGCGGCGGAAACCACGGTGGCCAGGTTGGCGACGTTGGCCGTGACGTTCTGCGCGTGGCTGGTCATGGTGTCGACCTTCGCCAGCTGGAGGTTCACGCCGTCGAGCGAGGTCTGCACCTGCTCCAGGGCGGTGTTGACGTTCTTCACCGTGGTGTTCACGTCGCCGAGCAGCGGTGCGGTCCGATCGTTGAGGTCGTTGATCATCCGAGTGGTGGCGTCCACCGTGTGCCGCAGCCGCAGGATGGGCAGCGTCAGGATGAGCACCAGCACCGCGAACGCGCACGCCGCGATCAGCGCCGCGACCTCTCCAATGTCGCCCACGCCTGTCCTCCTCAAGCAGAGTTCCGGGGACCCTACGTCCCCGGAACGCACCACCGTGGTACCCGTACCGGTCCCCGAGCCATCGCGATCAACGGCAGCGGGCGGGCCCACCAGCCCCAGACCCTACCGTCCGTGATGGAAACCGGCTCAGGACGGTGAGGGTGTCAACTCGCCCAGCGGGTCCGCGCTGACTGTCGGGAACGGGTCCTCTCCGGTCAGTGACGGATCGGTGCTCGGCTGGGGCCTGGTCCGCTCGTCGTCGATCGCGTTGCGCACCTTCACCGACACCAACGAGCCGGTGCACTTCGTCGCAGCGGCCGACGGGTCTCCGGACGGCACGACCGCCGGCTCGCCGTCGACCGGCGGCGGTACGCAGGTCGGCTCGCGCACCCACAGGTCGAGGGTCAACTCGTCGCGACGCCAGCAGGTGTAGCTGCCCTTCGTCTCCTGTTCCGGGCAGCGGGACACCTTCCACGGTTGCCAGCCGTCCTCGCGGAGTGCGCTCTCGTAGACCCCCGCCGTCTCCTCCGGCGACTTCTCCGAGGTGACGGTGCGTTCGCGCAGTCGACAGTCGAGCAGGCACCAGCGGCTGCCGCTGACCTCGTCGACCGTCTTCGCCGCGGCCCAGCCGGGCACGTTCAGCTGGTCCAGGTTGTCGAACACCGGGTCGCGGCTCAGCGTACGGATACCGAAGAAGAGCGGCACCGCGCCGAGCAGCACGACGCTGACCAGCACCAGCACCGCCGCCCGCAGCCGACGCCGTTCGCGCAACTGCCGGCGCAGCTCGGACCGGGCGCCGGGTGCGGCGCTCTCGTCGTCGGGCGCCGCCTGGCCGGCCGGGCGCAGCGCGGGCCCGTCGGACGGCTCGGGCACCGGCCGGTCCACCGGCCCGCCCGGGACGGGCACCACGGCAGCGGCCCGGGCCACGCCGACCGGCTCCCCGGGGCGGTTGGGCGGTGGCACCGGGGCGACGCCGGACGGCTCTGGACGACCGGGGTCCCGAGGCGGTGGCAGGGCACGGCCGGCGGCGCGGTCGGCCGGCGCGGGTCGAGCGACCGGAGCACCGCCGCGGGCCGTCGCGGGGCCGGTGCCGGGCTCGCCACCCACAGGCGGGTGTCCGGCGCCGGCGGGGCGGACGGCGGCACGAGCCGGACCATCCGGGCGTGGGCGGGGCGGACCATCCGGGCCAGCGCCCGGCGGCACGGCGGCGCGACCCGGACCATCCGGGCGTACGCGAGGTTGACCATCCGGGCCAATGCCCGGCGGCACGGCGGCACGACCCGGACCATCCGGCCGGGCGGCGCCACGGGCGGCGGCCTCGGCACCCGGGCGGGGCCGCGGTGGCCCGGCGGGTCCGTCGTGGCCGGGATCAGCCGCCGGACGGCGGCGTCGGGCGGTCGGGTCCGACGGGGGCACCGCAGCGCCCCGGCGGACGGTCGGCCGCTCGCCGGTGACCGGCGGATAGGTCGGGCCGGCATTCGGCTGCTCCCCGGTGGACTCCGGCGGCCCGGGTCGGGCGGCACGGCGACCGGTCGGGGCGTCCGCGCCCGGGTCGACCGGCGGCCCGACGGCTCGACGGCCGGCGGGGCGCTCCGCTGCCGGGTCGGGCGCGGCGAGCCGGCCGGCCGAGCGGTCGGTGAGATCATCCGCACCCGCTGGCGGCGCGGGTCGGCGAGGTGCGGCCCGACCCCCGGCCGGGGCGGGCGTGTCACCACGCCGGTTGACCGTCGGCAGGCCAGGGTCGGTGTGCGGCAGACGGCCGGCCTGGCGCAGCCAGTCGGCCGGTCGCTCCGGCCGGTCGGTCCGGGGCTCGCCGGCGGCGGCAACGCCGCGCTCCTGCTCCTCGAGGGCCGCCCGGCGGCGCCCGGCGCCGTCGGTCGGGCCGACGATCGGCGCGGCGCCGGTGTTGCCGGTGGACGCGTCGGGCACCGGCGGGGCGTTGCCCGATCGGGGCACCACCGGCTCGGGTTCGGCGGCGCGGCGACGCCCGCCGGGGGCCGGGCGGGCGCGCTCGGCAGGCCCACGGCCGGAAACCTCCGCCGCTCCGGGGTCGACCGGGCCCGGGCGACGCCGGGCGGTCCGCGGATCACGGTCGACGGCGGGGTCTGGTCGCAGTCCACCAGGGACCGACGGCACGGCACCGGCCGGCGGCGCGTCGAACTGGCCGCCGCCGGGAGCGGTCGGTGGACCGGGGGCTCGCGCAGGATCGTTCGCACGCCGACCGCCCGGCCCGCCGGTGGCGGGCAGTGGACGGCCGGGCTCGGTGGGTTCCGGGCCGGGGCCGCGACCCGGCTGCGCGGCGTCGGGCCGGCGCAGCGGCGGCATCGCGTCCGCCCTGCCCACGGGTGCGGCGGTGACCGGCCGGCGACCGGCCGGCGGGCAGGCCGGCGGGCCGGCAGGATCCGCATGACGCGT